>JAEZLJ010000120.1 GCA_023415275.1 Bacteroidota bacterium | reverse complement strand
ATTCTATACAGGCCCACATTGTCACCTACCTGCGCATTCGTTGAAAAACTGAGGTTGGTAAGGCCCAGGTCCTGCAAGGTGAGGTTGGTATGTTGCAAAGAATCATTATTTACGAAAATGGTAGCTGTAAAAGCAGGGAAAACAGCTCCATACTTTTTAGACTTATTATCTGCCTTTATGGTAATATTCTTTTTGATGATCCCGGTAATGGAAATGCTATTGGACAATCCACCATCCAAACCAGAAGGAGACTTAGGGGTGGTATAGGAACTTAATAATTCTACACCGTCGAAAGCCGGCAAAGTGGCTATGGCAGTATTATTATTGATAACCGTTGTAGGGAGTGTATCGCTACCCAATATTATTTTGGTAGATGAACTAAGGTAATTTCCTAAAACAGTTACGTCCATAGGCTGAGCCCCTGGCACCAGGCTGGGATCAGAGAATTGCAAACCGGTAAGTACAGGTGTGGGATTGGCAAGTGTTCGTGCGGCACTATCTGCCTGCACAAATCCATATCCAGTTTTATAATCAAAGCCAGGAACATCCATGGGTATGGCATTGCTGGTCAATAAACTTTTAACCCCTGCAGGAGAAAGCACCTGGTTATAGAATTTTTGCCTGGCTTGAATCAATAGAGCTGCAGCAGCGGCCACGTGGGGAGCAGCAGCTGAAGTGCCGAAGAAATTGGGTAATCCATCAGATTCATAATCTATACTTCCGAAGGCAACGGTAGTATTGACGCCATTTGGTCCTGTGATATCTGGCTTGGGAGATGTACTGCCTAAATACGTGGTACCCCCAATGGAAGAAAAGTTGGACCGTGTGGGTGTAGGCACGCCAAAAGCCGGTGTATTGCCATAAAAGGCTGCAGCTACAGTAATAATCTCAGGAGTGTTGCCATGTCCCACAATGGTGGTGGCACCCTGGATGTATTCATTGATCTTCAGATCACCGCGGAACACTACATATTTGAACCTTACATTGCTGGTAGTAGCCGTAGCATCGAGTGAGGAATTAACGATCAGCAGATCAATGATCGAGTTCTGAGTTACCGTTAAGGTAAGTACTTCGATAGGGTCTCCTCCCACATTATACCTGTTGAAACCTATCACATTACCCAATTGATCCACAGAATAGGCATCAAGGTCAGATACGACGCCAGTATTACCACCCAGGGAATACATATTTTCATCCCATTGCAAAACGATGGTATAAGTCTGAGGATGGTCAGGTGAACCTTTTACCGAATCTCTTTGGAATATATCTCCACCACCAAAATTATGAGCCCGGCCTGCCAGGCCAAAAGGTGCGGCTCCAGGTGCAGGGTTAAAAATTCCTTCATAAGACTTGTCAGCAAAATTACCTGCAGCCGAAACACAGGTGACACCACTTGCTGTAGCGGCCTGGTAAGCTTTTGATACCACCCCGGGTTTGAAATAGGGCTCTGTAATAAAAGTGATATCATCTACGATGACCTTGCAATGGGCAGCTGTCAACGCTCCTATTCCATCAGCAAAATCGCCGGGACTTATAAAACCGGTTCTGTAGGCTAAAGCTGATTTAGGTGCTACATCATGAACGATCTGCAACATAGCCCGGCCTTCATCTGATTTAGGACCATAAGGGTAGTCCAGCAAAACCTCTACGGGTGTTGTATTGACTGGATTGCCAGCCCCTGGAAGATCACCATTGTTCACATCATTGGTGGCAGGGTCACCAGGCAGTGTATTGTAACTGTCTGACAAGACTCCGATCTTGATTCCTTCACCTGAAAGATTAAAACCATTCCGTACAAAATTGGTGCGCATGGCACTGTCACCAGCAGATTGGGCTATGCCTCCATTCCCCACCGGCGGAAATACAGGCATGACAAAATTGATCAGGCTGCGCATGGGCTCCAGGTCAAATTTGTTTAGGTTGGCAATAGGATAAAAACCAGTGATCTTTAATGAATCTGGGCCATTGTTCAAAAATCCTGTCATGCCATAACCAGTGGTCTGTAACATAGATTGAACTATGGCTCTATTCCCTTCATAAACTATCACATCTATTAGCACTTTATCGTCGACAATCAGAAACATGGCTTTACCACTGTCAATGACATTTCCATAATTGAGGTATAAAGAGTTTAACTCAGCCCCTATTTTTAAATACTCCTTTCCTGTTGGCGGCGGAGGATAATAAGGTAATACACAACGTACGCCTGTAACAAGTGTAGTATCAGTAGCAGGGAAAATACAATCGGCACTAAATACCGATAATACATATTGTCCCACTGTGCCCACAGTGATATTTTGTGTAGTGCCCAGTAAAGTTCCATCGAGTTTGCTCCAGCTATACTGGGCATTGCTGCTGGAACTTGAGCCCATTAATTGGGTGGTAGGGTTTAGACAATCGATTTGCCTGTCTGGCCCGGCATTGGCATTGGGGTTACAATCATTGAGCCGCACAAAACTGATTCCAACGCCGGTTTGCATGGTAATAGAACGTCCGCTCCATAACGCACCAACGATCTTACTTTCGCTTGAGCCTGAGCCAATATTAATAGAACCTTTGGGAGCATACACTGTTCCAAACCAGGTAGACCTTTTACTACCAGATGCGCCATTGCTGATGGTCCAGGCAGTAGTTCCATCCGGAGCAGTGGAACCTGTGCCCATAACCTGCATGTACACACGTGAAGCATCACCACCACGGGGAAAACTTACGGTTAACTTATACAGGTCCACATCCCCTGATACAAAGATGCGCATGACGGCTGTAGGATTGTTCTCAAAGTCCAGCACAAATGAGTTGAAATTGCCACTGTTCTTTATCGAATTGAAATAGTAATTCCCCGCACCTGAAAATGTAAGTGTTTTACTTCCAGGTAATTTTACATCTTTATATACACCGGGGGTAATGGACCTTGTGGTTATGATGTCTGTGCTACCTGTTGAGAATGTATTGGCAACTGGTAATACTGGTAACGTCCGAAAAGTAAGTGTTTGAGCCACCGCGCCCCCGGATGGGGCACTTCCAAAGTAGGTTCCTTCATAATTGACCGTACCATTTATAAAACCACCACCTAGTAGCACATTCCCCTTGATATTTAAATTGCCTGTTATAGCAGCATTAGATCCTGTTTGAAAGATATAGCCCGAGGCACCATTTAAATTTTGAGCAGAAATATTACCGGTAATTGTATTGCTGTTTGAAAGATCTACCCGCCCACCACTATATATGTTGGCAGTAATGGTGGTATTACCAATTGTACGAAACAAGTTACTGCTTCCAATAGAACCACCTGCAATGGAGGTAGATGTATTTAATTCTACTGAATTGCTGCCGTACAAAACAAAATCTTTAATACTTAATGGTTGACCGTATGCATCGTGGCAACAAAATGCACCAAGGAGTAATAGAAACAGTTGAAGGCCTCTTGAAAAAGCAGCAGTAGCAAAGTGTCTCATAAAAACTTATTAACCAGTTATTTTAGCAGTTTTCAACAGACATTTAGGAATTGGGCATAAATACTAAGGCAAGCAGCAGCTTCAAAGAGGAATACAGAATAATTAAGAAGGTTTTTCTAAAGGAATACTCCAGGTAACAGTTAGCTGATTTACAAGGGTGGAATAGTGATGAGAGGGAAGCGGACCAGGGATTAGTCAGAATAACTCAATAAATATAACTTTTAAGTGCCTAATTACCAAGTTCATAATTAATGTTATGGTATTATGGGTTATTTTCTTTTTGAGATTTTTCCATAAAATATAAGCCCGGCTCCAAAAATAATATGACCAAAAACTATTTATATCAATCAGCTGATCGGCTTTAGCAAGGACTTCATGAGTTTCTGACCCGTAGTTGTTCGGATGAACCATTGAAAGAGCCCGATGCCTAAAATTGCGGATGCAATTCCGGCAAGCACATCCAGGATATAGTGATGGCCTGTATATATGGCAGAAAACCAAATACCGAGCATAATCAAGGCAAACACAAGGTTCACCCACCGCATTCTTGCCTTTATACCATAATAAAGAACTATCAGCATATAGGATGCATGCAATGAGGGCATGGCTGCAAAAACATTTGAGCTTTTGCTATATATGCCGGCGAAAATATGCGTACCCAGTAAAGCATCAAACCTGCCCAGTCCAGCTGTATTGCCTGGAGTGGAGGCAATGAATTGAAAACCTTTCTGTGCAACATACCAGGGCGGAGCAGCAGGATAAAGATAGTAACCGACAAAGCCTATCATATTTACCAGGAAAAATGACAGGGAAAATTGTAGGAACAGTTTTTTGTTCTTAAAGAACATGAAACCTGCAAATATGAGCGGCACGGGAACCCAGCATAAATAAAATAATCCGCTCAGTATGTCCAATATTGTATTGTGATGATTGGCAAAATACTCATTGGGTGTAAGGATCAGGTCATTGATGCGAAGTCCGAATAAATTCTTTTCGTTATTGTATAAGGATTGGATATGAACGGCATTGAAATGGTAATTGGGAAATGCCTTCATATAATCAAATATGATCCAGTAAATAATAAAAATGGAGAAACCTAGGATAAACTTCCTTGTGGTTTTACTGGCAAAATAAAATGTATTGAACAGCATTAAAAGAACTACCTGTTCTGTTTTAAAGCCTATAAGAATGTATGATAAAACCAGGTAAATGGAAGATGCCAGCAAGGAAAACCGGATGCTCTTAGCCGATAATAATAATGATTTAGAAGGGCCCAGCTGAAATTCGGGGATTATCTCTTCCTGCACTTCACTTCCCGTTGGATACATTTGATGGCATTCGTTTAATCAGGCAAATTTAAAGTTATCCATGGTAAGAAATCGTTAGCAAAAATCAAATAACCTTTCAGGCAACATTGCGGGAATAGTCTTTTTTGTCCAATGCACGCTTGGCATCCATAAGGCGTTTATATGCCGTAATGTTGGTAAGAACAGCTAATATGGTAATGGGAATAGTAAATATGGACATGGTTTCAAATACATGATAACGAATGCCTTTGATAAATAATTTGTAATCGCCACCAATATACTGGGCCAGCAACCCGCAGGCAAGTGCTGAAGTTCCAACCAATACAATACGCTCAGGTCTTTGCATCAATCCGCCTTTACAATCAATACCCAGTCCCTCTGCCCTGGCCCGGGTATAGCTTACCATCATAGAGCCTATAAGGCCTACAAAAGCAAATAAAGAAGATATAAAATAATGATGTGAGATAAGGTAATAACATATACCCAGGAACATAAACAGTTCACTGTAGCGATCCAGAACGGAATCAAGCAAAGCTCCGAAAGAAGAGCCCATCTTGCCAAGTCGGGCCACCTGGCCATCCAGCATATCGAAAAGCCCGGCAAACAGGATCAAAGTGCCCGCCCAACCTACATAAGACAGGTCACCTCGATTTGTTTTTTCAGCTCCCAGGATAAATATGGCGGCCACTCCTATATTCAATATAAACCCTATCACGCTAACTGTGTTAGGGGTAAAACCCAGTTTGATCAGCAACCTGACAAAAGGATCAATGATCCTGTATATTCCAAATTGGAGCCTTATCCTTAATGGCTTTGTTTCCATAGAAATGGTTTAATAGTATCAACTGTATAAAAAATGGCAAGCAGGAAACTACTTTGTTTTTTCATAAGTTGCAAGAAGCTTATCTGAATACAAATTTTTTCTGAAGAGGATAATTATAAGAAATGGCCATCAGCAAGGAAACCATGGCTTTGGAAACGATGTAGTTGATATGCGTATAGTGTGTGAGCAGGAATACTCCAAAAGTGGTGAGTGCCAGATAACCAGTCCAAACCATTGTGTACCTGAGCAACTGTACCTGGCGTGTTTTATCCTTGCTACGAAACACCCAGTTCCTTCCCAAAGAGAAATTGGTAACCCCTCCTATCATTGTTCCAATGGCACTGGCCCATACATACCATATACCAAATAATTCTACGGCTATGATGGTACACCAATAGTCAACAATAGAAGCAATTAAAGAAGCCAGTTGAGCTTTAGCGAATGTTATCATTTTAATTAAAAACCCATTTTACCATAATATGAAGAATGATATTACTGTAAATGCCAGCCAATATATCGTCTGCCATTACACCCCATCCCCCAGGTAATTTTTCCAATCTTCGGATATATAGTGGCTTTGCCATGTCAAAAAAACGAAAAAGAACAAAGGCAAGCGCTATATATTTTAATTCAGCAGGGATTAAGAAAAGACTGATACACATGCCCAGTAATTCATCAATTACCACCCTGTTGCTGTCCTTACCCCATTCTCTTTCAACTATAGATGCCGACCAAATACCCAGCAGCGTCAGCGCAACAATGGTGATGACATCAAAAAGGGCATTAACTCCACGTACCTGGATAAAATACCAGGCAATGCAACCAATAAAAGCGGCTACTGTGCCGGCACCTTTCCGGATATAGCCAATTCCCAGGCACGTGGAGATCAATTTTGCAGTGATCATGATAGCACTTCTACCAGGTCCTGGTAGTAATCCAGTCCCAAATGGGTGATGAGATCTTCACCCATCATATGGCGCAGTGTATTTTGTAATTTGATCAATTGCTTGAAAATATCATGCTCAGGACGTAATCCAGGCGCTGTTTGCGGAGACTTGAAATAGAAGGACAGCCATTCCTGGATACCAGACATGCCAGCCCTTTTTGAAAGATCGGCAAATAAGGCCAGATCCAGAACAATAGGGGCTGCCAAAATAGAGTCCCTGCACAGGAAGTTGATCTTAATTTGCATTGGATAGCCCAACCAGCCAAAAATGTCAATGTTATCCCAGCTTTCCTTGTTATCTCCGTGAGGAGGATAATAATTGATCCTTACTTTATGGTACAGTTCACCATACAGATCAGGATTGATATCTGGTTGTAAAATATCTTCCAGAACGGAAAGCTTTGAAACTTCCTTTGTCTTAAAATTATCGGGATGGTCCAATACATACCCGTCGCGATTACCCAGGATATTGGAGGAGAACCAGCCTTTGATACCCAGTGCTCTTGCGTGCAGACCTGGGGCCAGGATAGTCTTCATCAAGGTTTGACCTGTCTTAAAGTCTTTACCACCAATAGGCGTATTGGTTTCTTTCGATAGTTCGATCAATGCTGGTATGTCAACAGTAAGGTTTGGAGCACCATTCATGAAAGGTACACCCAGTTTTAAGGCGGCATAGGCATAGATCATAGAAGGAGAAATGGCCGGGTTATTGGCTTTCAATCCTTCTTCAAAGCTTTCAATAGTTTCGTGAACTGCTGAGATCTCAATGTATTTTTCAGTTGAACCACACCAAACCATTACCAGCCTGGCGCAATCATTTGCTTCCTTGAAGTTTTCTATATCATCCATTGCCATCTTGGCCAGATCCCATTTAGTGGCGGCTTCTTTAACATGTTGACCATCAAGGTTAGACACATAGGTCTTGTCGAAAACAGCTTTCATGGGCTTAATGGCTTCCAGTTCAGGCCTTACGGCATGAAGTAACATGGGCTCAAGCACCTTGGCATTGCTGGCAGCTTCAAATACGTTATCACTGTAAACATCCCAACCACCAAAAACTATATTGTTCAGATCTGTTAATGGAACAAAATCTTTGATCTTTGGAAAGCGATTTTCGGTTCTTTTACCTAACCGGATATTTCCCATTTGGGTTAATGAGCCTACTGGCTGTGCCAGTCCTTTTTTAACAGCTTCCACCCCTGCTATTACAGTAGTGGCTACCGCACCTAAACCAGGAATCAGTATCCCCAATTTCCCATCAGCTTTTTCGATTGTATTATGCATGTGGCTTGTTTTGATATGAAATAAAAGTCAAAATTATACTATCGGATAAAACCCACAAAAATAGCCCGGTAATGCATCAGAAGCATTGATTATCAACAAAAGGCCAGTTTTTATCGTTGAAATGACAGATCCTGTCTTTACCTTACAAATGGCTATAAAATAGGGGTAAGAACGCGGGGCAAGGTAAATATTTTAATCGGTTTTTGACCTTTCAATTTTTAGAGTCCGGGGTTTTATCCTTCCCTCCAAAGAGCTTATCAAAGAATTTTCTAAGCCCTGACCTGGGTTTTTCATCCTCAACCGGAGCTTTAGCCAAAGTCGTGTCCCGCTTTATTACAGGCTTTGGAGGCAGGCTGCTGAGGGAGTCTGAACGAAACTTTTCTTTGATATCTGAAGGAGAAGAATACAGGTTAGCACTATAAATCAACCTATCCTCTGCATTGTTTTTCCAAACAGGTGTAGGGGGATTTTCTATTACAGCCTTTTCTCCTAAGGAAAGCTTTTGCTCTTCACTGAAATCTTTGGTTTGAACCCAGGACTTCTTATCATCATCAAAAAACAGGTACTTTCCTGTACCTACCTGGTAATAAACATTGGTCTTGGGATAAAAGTAAACCGTTTTAACCTGGGAGACTTTATCTTCTTTTCTGGCAATGGTCCTGTAAACAACATATCCAAGAACGCAGATAACCAGGAAGGCGATAAATGTTTTCATTATGTTGTCTTATTCAAAGAGTGTTCCAATAACCAAACCCGGCCATTTATTGGGGTGCCTGGGCTTCCGTACTATCCTTTTTACGCATATTTAAATCATCCAGGAGTCTTTTAGCCGTTGTATCTCCCGAGAACATAGCTTCTGTTAAAAGTTTGGTTCCTTTAAAAACATTTCTTTCGTACTGACAATTGTCATAATCATTGATCTTGAGGATCTCATCGCTATCGGCAAATAAATATAAAAACCCAAGAGTTCTTTTGGCGGGGACATACCCTTTGTCACTGGCTTTTTGTATCCAACTCCACCCCTCCTTGCAATCTATCGCATCATTCTTCCTTTGCAACGCCAGGTTACCCCACTGATACATGGCTTCCGGAACTTCTTGCTGGGCCAGGTAATCGTATATATATAGCGCCTCCCTTATTTCATTATTAGCCAGGAAGTTTCGGGCATCCTGCAATTGTGAGTTGATGTCTTCCTGCTTTAAGCGTACTGCCTGCTGGGCTGAATCCTGGCGGTGCCATTCATCTAAGGTTACCAGGTCGCTTTTTTGAACCCAACCCTTTGAGGTCTGTCCTTTGTTATTGGTAAACTCCGTATATATAAAGCCATTTTTCTCATCCAATGCACTGATCACATCATTTGATGGAATCAAATAGGCCCCTCTTCGGCTGGAAGATTCAGGTTCATTATGAAAATACGCCCGGGCTACCTGCACTTTATATTGTCCTATAACTGTTCGGGGCTTAACGGGTTGGGAAGCGATGGTTCCGGTATCCTGCACAGGCTTGTCATTTTCTGCCGGCTCTGATTTTATAAAAGTATAAGCAACAAAAACCAGCACCATGGCCAGCAATAAAAGCCATAACCATTTACCCGAGCCTCTTCTTTTATTTTGAGTGTACGAGGCCTGTTGCACATATGTATCTTGTGCATTAGGCTGTTGATATTTTAATAATTCCTTCTGCAGATCTTGATTTTCCCGGCGAAGCTTAACAGTTTCCTTTTCCAGTGTTTTTAAGGCCTCTGTAGCTACCTGGTTGTATGCAACAGGTGAAGTGCTATGGTAAACTACATAATTGTGTAATTCCGTCCCATTCACAAATCGATTATCAGGTTTCTTTTCAAGACATTTATCGATCATCCGAGTGATCCATTCAGGCACTTGCATTTCCCTTTCCTTTTTATCATCGGGCCATGTAGCAGGTATATGTTGCCGGCGCAGCGCCATCATATCAGGCAGTGGGCTCTCCATATGAGCTACCATCACCCTGTTCCTGGAAGTTTCGCCCCTGTCTCTTAAGGGGAAGGGAACTATTCCTGCCACCAGTTCGAAAAGAATAATACCGAAACTATAAATGTCTGTCTGGAATAGCATCTTCCCATCATTTTGCTCAGGGGCCATAAATTCAATGGCACCTGCCTGTCTTAAGCTGGTACGTCTTTGCTCATCCGACATCATTGCCATCCCAAAGTCAAGAAGAATGTAATTACCAGAATGTACATTGAACTTGACATTATTACTTTTTACATCCCCGTGCTTTACATCTGCTTTGTGACAATGTGATAATGCATTGGATAAATGTTCAGCAACCTTAATGATCTCTTTAATAGTAAATACAGGATCATGAGGAGATTTTAGCAATTCCTCAAGGTCAGGACCTTCAATGAATTCCATTTCTATGAATGGAAAGTTGCCAGTGTCTGTAATACCAGAACTAATGATCTTTACCACGTTAGGGTTAGGATCCTGGTTGACTTTTTTGAGCTTGTTTACTTCATTTTGAAAATCCGTAAAATGCTTATCATCTAAAGTTTCACTATAAATAGGTGTAGGTAATAATTTAACTGCCGAAATGATCTCTCCAATTCTTCTTGCTTTGTACACTGAGCCCTGGCCCCCTGTTTTCAAAGCACCCATATTTTCCAAACCTTCAGTAATTGTGAATACCCTTGCCATTTCTATAATTCATTTTCATCTGCGGAATAGCTAAATTCCAGTAAAGCTGATTGACCAAGCAGGATCTGGTCGCCTTCCTTTAATTCATAACCCACCTTTGTGGAGTATAACTTCACGGGCTCGCCCTCATTACCTGACCTTACTTTTACCTTGTTTCTTGGGGGAACCCCTCCATCGTCTGCAAATAGCAAAAAATGGCCTGTCTCGGGGTCAAATTCTATATGTGCATGTTGCCGGCTAATATAGCGATTACTGTCATTGTCACTTTTTTCAGGAAATGCAATAGTATTTTCTCTATAAAAGCCGTCTGCAGTCTGGACTCTTTTCTCCCGGCCGATAAAAATCTTGCCACTTCCGGAATGAATTGCATAGATCTTCTTTTCGGCTTCACCCAATCTTATCATAAGATAAGCAGTGGCTGTTTTAGGAAGGGCATTCTTTCGTGTAAGTATCCACACAGAAGCATCGAGTCCAGGAACCTGTTTTGATTCAGGAGGAGCTGACTCAAAAAAACTAATGTTGAATTGCCAGTTCTCCGGAAGGTCAATTGCATAATCATCCGCTATCTTTTGTACTTCTTCGTTTTGAAATCTTCCAGGTTCATTCAGGTACACAGCAGCTTCATACATTTGTTTTTCCTCTTCCGGGCAGGTTATATATAACTGTATACCTTTAATATTAGCTCCTTCCCCACCTTCCGCTTTTTTCAATTGTTCCTTAATGAATTGCAGCAGTCTTTCTCTTACTGATTTAACATCCAGGATGCTGTTCTCGGTCTTTCTTTTAAAAAAATCAAACATGGGTATTGTTTAAAGTTTGGGCCGGGTTCATAATTTAAATAAATCATTTCAATGCATTCGCCTCATGAGTTATTGAGTGCTTCGAGCTCCTTCCATCCCTTTGATATATCCAGCCTGCACCAACTTAGGAATAATATGCTTTCCAGCCAACTTTACTGCTTCACTGGAGCCTTTAGCCTTTTCTATACGTGTGCAAACAACAATATGACCCTGACCTTTGGCTTTCGGAACAAAAAATACATACCATCCATCATTGATGCGCTCTCCTTTCCATATTCTTTCAGGAGTACCGGTTTTTCCAGCTACAACCAAATGCAGATCCTTGACCTTATTGGCACTCTGTTCAAGCATATAACTTTTTATGGTGGCAGCATATTGTGAATCGTTGGCGATGGAAACACCCTTTTCAGTTTGGATCAGAGAATCACTAATCTTCAAAACAAAACGGTGGGGAACCAATATCCCATGATTGGAAATGGAAGCCGCCAAGCGGGCAATTGATGCAGGTGTAGCAATTAATTCTCCTTGCCCCCACGCCATTCCAGATACTCCGCGACCTCTTGTTTTGCGAATGTCATTTTTATCGTAACTCTTTAAACTTATGAATTCTTTTTTCCTCCAGAAGTCACGCCATTTTTCTTCCTGCTGTGCACTAACGGGGTTTTGTTCATAATAATAGCCACCTATGCCATGAAGGAACATTCCTGTTTGAATATAAATAGTAGCCATTTCTTCCTGTAAACGTTCTTCGTTGGCAAGCTTAATGAAGTAAGAATTATTTGATCTAACCAGGGCCCGCTCCATTGAAATATTTCCAGCTTCGTCAGGCTCTGCACTCTTTATCCGTATAAGATCCTGGGGTTTGATTAGGATCGTTTTATTAGCAGCAGCCATGCCTAGCTTATTGAATGCAGCCAGGGAGGTAGCAATTTTAGCAGTGGATCCGGGTTGAGTGGCATAAGTAAAACCCAGGTCTGCATTGGATGTCCATGTCATTAACTTATTTTGTTCTGCAAGGGAAAGATTTAATTGTTCCCAGTCGTTCACTGGGGGCAATGGATACATGGCTGAGGCTAAAACATCACCAGTTGAGTCATCTAAAACGACAGCTGAAATCCTGTTATCCTGCAAAGAATCATCCTTTGAAATTGATTGCTGAATTGCGGTTTGCAAGGCAGCATCCATAGATAATTGAACATCCCTGTTCCTTGCCTTAAAAGCTTCCACTTGCTTACTGTTGATTCCGGCGAGTAATAAAGGCGCCAGCACAGAATAGTCTTTTTGCGATACCGTCATTTCGGTAATTCGGCGTGGCAAAAAGCGGTTCTCGGTAAACCTGGAGGCTGTAACAGAATATGTTTTTACGGGTGTTTCAAATCCTCTAAGTTCTGCATCCAAAGCATATTCTGCAAAATAGCCATTGCTGCCTCCATTAAATACATTGGTGTTGGCGTTGCCCACCCAGAAGAACATTTGTTCTGCGAATGGATAATACCTGTCTGAACGTTTGTGGACAATAGATTGCAAATTGCGGGGATCAAGACCAGCTCGTAACAATGAATCCCTCTGAAGAGCTATCATGTCAGGTTTGCTCGTTGCCAACAGTTCTCCATTCCGGTCATATAATGATCCCGCCTGCAGTTTGTTGATAAGAATGGCAATCCGGGGATTATAACTGAACATGCGTGCTCCACTCCTGTCTGCCACCAATGCGGGTTGAACTACCCATTGCTTATTATTGAATAGGTATCTTGATATATTGATCCCTAATAGAATTAAACCAACACATGCAGCCACTAATGCAGGCAACAGGTTTTTATCCTGTTGTTTAGATATATATTTCATTTGTACCGGTGATCCTCTGACAATAGAAGCAGACAAAAGAAAACCTGCAGCTAACATATTACACATCAGCGATGTACCTCCATAACTCACAAAGGGCAACGATACTCCGGAAAGCGGCAGGGCTCCAATAGAGCCACCAGCAATGAGCAAAAATTGGACAAACGTACCAATACCTATTCCAGCACAGAGATAAAAAAGAAACGGTCTTCCGGTTTGCCTTCCAATCAAGATGGATCGATGCAGGTAGATCAAAAACAATATAAAAACTGAAATAATACCTGCCCAGCCAAAGTCTTCTCCAATAGAAGGAAGAATCATATCCGTATGAGCTTCGGGAATTGTCTTTGCAAAACCCTGTCCTGCGCCCTGGCCTTGAATGCCACCACTGGACATAGCCCAAATACCATTGGCTATTTGGTCACCACCAAACACATCGTTGTCCCATTTGTTCATCCAGATGGCCTTGCGATCGGTTAAACGTTGCACTGGACCAGGAAAGGCATTATGAAGAAGCGGCACCTGGTCAATTAACATAAACCCAGATACTACTACCAAAGCCATAATAGCAGATTCACTTAATTGCTTACGCACCACAAGCATGACCAAAACCATGATAAGAACTGTAACTCCCGTAGAGAGCCAGATATTTTTTAATATCCAATTGGCAAGAACATACAAAACCACAGTTGCTACCATAAAGGCAAAATCACCACGGGAAAAAGAGAACAAAATGATAAAGGCGAAGCATACCACTATTGAAGGGCCCAAATCGCCTAACATCAGGAATAAAAGAATAGAAGCTATGATTGCTCCCAATGCCATCCAGAAAAACGACCAACGCTTTTTCATGGTGACATACTCAGATAGAAATCTTTCATTAGCGGCAAAAAAACCTGCCAGGAAAATAATGATCAGGAACTTAACGATCTCGCTGGGTTGAAAACCAAACAAGTTGACTTTCACGCCACTTCCTTCGGGTCCACTACCCAGTATTATTGTTAACAAAAGTAATAACATGGCGAAGCCTGCCCATTGCATACCTTTTGCACCTTCAGTTCCCTTAAAAGCAAACATTCGGTACAATCCGGAGTCAGTTGTAAAACGACGCAGATCGAACAATAACAATAGAAATATACCTGCAAACCCACATATAAGATACCACATAGTACTCCTGGCCAGGAATCGGTCCCGGAGAGGATCTTGCAGGCTTAACAAAGTAAGTAATGATAAACCTGTTAACAACATGATTATAGGCAGCAGGTATTGATCTGAATCCTTAAACCTTGCGCTCACTGTTATATGCAGCAAGAAAAACCCTATAAAAAAAACAATAGCTACGATCCAATACCATTTACTTACTTGTTCAGGAGTCCGCACAATTAGTGAACCTTCCTTTTTAAGATCATTAAAATCTTTAGTCGATAAAAGTTTAATGGTATGTGGAGATTGAACAAATCTAAAAACTGCATCTTCATTTAACTCCTGGACTCCTTTTGAAGGTCCAAACTGGTACCCTGGCTGCAATGGCAATACTTCATAAGATTTACCATTAGGCAGGCCGAAAAAAGAAAAACCTCCTTCCGCATCCGTTCTTGCATAGGCGATTAGGGAAATCAATTGACGCCTTTGGAAAGAATCTGTTGCATAAACTTTCTGAATACCTGCCGACTTTTCTATTCTTTGACCTGTAGCATCCATCACTTCAGTACTGTACACACTGTCCTGCGGAATAACCATAGTTAGCCTTACAAGGACACCTTTTATTTTCGAACCATCTTTATTACGAATACTGCCTGTAATGGAATGATTTCCCATTCCAATATTTAATTTGGACGCTAGTTGTGGAGGTTTTCTTCTTTCCTGGTCGAAACGCAAAGAATCTGCACCTGAGAAACCTAAAAGTTTCCTTGATACCTGCACTCTTTTTTTAAAGGATTCTCCTCCGGATGCAAAAGCTTCATCGGCATTTACATTATATTTTGATTTATTTAATTCACCTATATTATCAATGACGTCCTGATCAGAATTAAGCCTCTCACTGACAACTGAACTTATTAATTGAATATCACGCGGGTCTTCGAAATAAAATCCTTTTTCTAAGGCCTGCTTCAATCTCGTACCTGGATTATCTGCATTTAAATTCACAATGGTACCTTCCTGCAAACGGGCGGGCACTTCAGTAAAATCTCTTTTTAATACGGTAAATAAGGAATTAAAAAGTAACAATAAAATTATTGTGATGGCTATGAGCGCAATTCGTTCCTTTATTCTTGAAGTATGTTGATCTTGAACGTATGCCATTCTAATGTTTAGGATTTTGTGCTATAGAGTCTTTGGATGTAGTATTAATTTTGAAAAGCGCATTTAAATCACCCGAGTCAGGAAACCTGTAAGCAACTCCTATAGGACAATTGATAAATTTTACCTCTTTGAGCTGAAAACTTTCCTTTCCCGCCAGGGAAACACCAATATCAAATCCATTGATTGTCAGGTTTTCAATTACCAGGGATCTGCACTCTGGTGAAACCATAATGGCAATATGATTATTGGAACTGCTGTCTTTTACCAAAGAAGCGTTATTCCCTTTCAGGTACAGGGAAGATCTGTTTATCCAAAGAGTGTCAGTAAGGTAAATAATATGGTCTTTGGAACCTGTTTCTAAAACTACCGTATCGCCGGGAGAGGCATTGATAAAGGTCTGCAATCTTATTTCCTGTACATTTTTTTCCCTTTTAACCATCTCTGCCTGATAATCCTTTGTCGAGTTTTTACTCCACCACATATAAATGAAACCAATAAGAAACAGCAGGCACAATGCAGATAATAACCAAAGTAGAGAATTACTTTTTTTAGCAGGTAAATTAGCTGGCCTGGCCATGGCTTTTGGTTCAGATAAGCTTACCTGTTCTTTACTATCAACATTTTCTCTCGTCGCAAGGGGCTCAACTTTTTTCTTTTTAACCAATACAGGTTTAGAGGCAGGTTGTTTTATTGACTTTTTATTATTCTGCACCAACACCACAGTAATATTATCCTTACCGCCAGCTTCATTTGCTGCCTGGATTAAGGCCCCTGCTTTTTGTTCAAGCGAACCTTTTCCTTCCAGCACCTGGGATATATGGGCTGAACTGATCATATCTGAAAGCCCATCACTGCAGATGAGTATGGCATCGCCGGGAAGAAACGGCGACTCACCGGTTTCTATATAATCATCAGCCAATATGGACTGATCATCAAAACCCAGTGCTTTATTGATCTCATTTCGTTTAGGATGCCTCATAGCATCCGCTTCTGTCAGGCGGCCACTATCTTCCAGGTATCCTACAAAGGACTGATCCCTGGTGATCTTTATCAGGGAATGATCCCTGTATAAGTAAAGCCGTGTATCCCCAACATGTGCATAATAAAACTTGTTATTCTTTACATCAACCAGTGCAAGTGTAACCACGCATGCCATATTATTATACTTCCCTGTCTCCAGCTTTTTATTATATATTCTGTCATTGGAATATATAAAAGCATCTTTCATTTTCCTGATAGGATCGCCAGGTAAGTTATCAAAACTGTTTATTAGTGCTTCTTTTGTTATGGCAGCAGCCACTTCACCTCCCTCATAACCTCCTACTCCATCAATCACAGAAGCCAGGATCCATTGTTTATTGAATATAGCCTGGGCTATGAAAGCATCCTCATTATTATCCCGTATCCTTCCTGTGTCAGTTAATCCAAAGAAGTTTTCAGCCATTCCTTTGATGTGATTTTTTTATATCCAGAAAATGAGAAATAAGCATGAGTATGCATATAAATAATACTACCAGGGATAAGGCAGATGTTAACATACGTTATTAGGATTTAAATACATTAATACCGACTATTCCATTCAATACCAGTTTCGAATTAAAAGGAAGTTCAGTCCACGATGGATTATTCTCGAAACTCTTTGCTACCTGGCGCTCATTTACAATTGTCTTTTCTCCAAAAGAAGCTACATAAAGTTTTCCTTCTCCCTTATTAAAACGGATACGCAGGTGAGGCGAGTTCACCCATTCTGAAGGAATTCGAAACATTTCAGTGCCTGTGGTCATCCCGTCTTTCCCGGCAATGATAATTTCATCATCTTTCATCATATATTCAATTTTCCGTCCTGCATATTCCTTTTCCGGAATGATAACCTCAAATCTTGCCACAAAAGATGGACCAGCTGTTGCTGTTTCCTGGAAAACCAGGCTCTCCTGGTAAGGCACTTCATAATACCCTTCACTATAAAAAGTAAATCCATTCAGAATCTCCGGGCTGATATCTGAAGTCTGGGCTATACCAGTCTGCCTGGGAATAAATGTGATCCTGAGATTCTCCTGCTTTTGCAGGTTACCCGGCAACAATCTTCCAATAAAGCTCTTGTCACCTCTTTCATAATCGGGATGAGAAACAAACCGGAAGACCCATTTGGAACTGGATGGCTCAACCGTTTTTCCCTGGGCACGGTAAGCTTTCAGAACTTCATAAAACTGTTTTACGGATTCATGTACAATCAACCCAAAAATTCCTTTTTTATTATCTGTAAAATCCTTGTAATCCTCCGTATTGAAACAAATGATATACTCATGATAGAATACAATCCGGTTGGCAAAAGACAAATGGTCAATCGATTCTTTGAATTTATCAATGATATATTTATACACATCATTAGGTGTGATACTGTCCCTGGAGATTACAGAAGTATCTTCTTTTTTAAGGAACCATTCGTGCATTCCAATACGTTGCCAGAAAGAAGGTTTTGTTTTCATATCAAAAAGATGATCCAGTAAATTTAGGCCAATTGAGGCCTTTAACAGATAAAAGCAATAAACAAATTAACACCTAAAGTATTGTGTGGGCAGGCGCCATTCATCCTATTATTTGGCATTATTTTATAAAAACCCGCAAAGTCAACTACTAAATGAGCTTTGCTTTAATAATACCAGCAAATGAAATTGGATACTCTATTATACCAAATCGTATAATTGATTATGAATTTAGAACCAAACCAGGAAAGTAAGCAAGGCAGCAATAAGCCATTAGGGCAATGCTAAGAAATTGCTGGATTACTAATAATTATCGAAATCAGGTTTGATATCATCAAGGCGGTGATCATTCCTTCCTATAGAACCCAATCCGGAAGCATGTGCATTTTTAACTTCAGTCTTATGCTCTTGCTGAATACTCTCTTGATCAGCAGATCCACTAGCCGGCTCTTTCAATGCTTCTTTATCCCTGTCAATGTTCTCCATGGGAGCATCAATATCTTTTTTTGCCATGATGAAAAGAATTTTACCTACTATAAAGTTAAGTTTAAAACTTTCTTTTACCATGTTCCTATTCATGGCACCCAAAGAGGCATTGACTCCATTTTATGACACTTTGAAAATCAATAAAATGCCAAAAAGGAATTCATTACTAATTATAATTCCTGCTCAAAAGACCTTCCTCATTATTCTCAGGCTGGTGTTCAAAGCTTTGCCTCAATGGGATCACAATAATGAAAGTAGCGCCTTCCCCTTCTTTACTTTTGGCAGTAATGATTCCATTGTGCCTTTCGATGATCTTCTTAGTGATAGCAAGGCCTATCCCTGTACCATCATATTTATCCCAGGCATGTAACCGCTGAAATATTACAAATATCTTTTCAGCAAACTGGTTATTGAAACCTATACCATTATCCTCGATGGTTATACGGCAATAATCTCCATTGGCATCAAAGGCATCAACAAAAGATAGTTCGCCAACCCGCATTGAACTTACTTTTATATGGGGTGGTGTTCCTGGTTTATTGAATTTCAGTGCATTACTGATTATATTTTGAAACACCTGTCGCATTTGAGCACTAATTATTTCAACTTCCGGCATATCTCCAATATCTATGATCGCATTTTTTTCAGAGATAGAAAGTTCCAGGTCACTTATAACCTCATCTAACAGGGTATTTAATTCAACCACCTCAAATTTACTTTCTCCGGATAAACGGGTAAAAGCTAAAAGATCATTGATCAGTTTCGTCATCCTGGAAGAAGCTTTGATGATCCGGTTCATGTAGTCCATGGCCTCATTGGCAGTATCAGAAAGGTAACGATCCCGCACCAGGTTGCTAAACATATGTATCTTTCGCAGCGGCTCCTTCAAATCATGAGAAGCCACAGAAGCAAATTGAAGCAACTCATTATTGCTTGCCTCAAGCTCCATGTTTATCTTTTGAAGTTCCTGTGTTCTTTCCTTTACCCTTTGTTCCAGAATATCATTCATTAACTTTTGGTCATTGATATTGGTACAGGTACCAAACCATTTTACCACCACTCCGGTTTCACTTTTTAAAGGAACAGCCCGGGCAAGGAACCAATTATATGTCCCATCATGACTTTTTAACCTATACTCCACCTCAAAGGAGACCCCTTTTTGCAAGCTATGCTCCCACAACCTGACTGTCCGTTCAAAATCATCAGGATGTAATACTACAGGCCATCCCTTTTGCATGGTATCTTCCTGTGTCAATCCTGTATAATCATACCATCCTTTATTGAAAAAGTCATAATGCCCATCGGGTTGAGCGGACCAAACAATCTGGGGCATGAAATCAGTAACAAACCGGAACTCCTGAATCAGGTCCTGCAACTCATTGTTAGCATCCTTCAGTTTTTGTTCAGCTTCTTCAGCTTCAGTAATATCCACCATGGAGCCAACCATACGGTAAGGTGTTCCTTCGTTATTGAGCAATACGGTACCCTTATCTTCTATAATGGCATAAGTACCATCCTTTTTTTGAAACCGGAATTGCTCTGACCAGTTGGAAGTGCCATTATTGATAGCTGAGTAAATGCTGTTAGAAACTCTTTCCCTGTCGTCAGGATGAATATGGCTGATCCAGAAGGTACTGGTCAATTTATGCTCAAGTTTTTCAAACCCGAACCGGCTGTAAAAGCTTTCACTCCACCATATCCTGTTATTCACCAGGTCCCAATCCCAGATCGCATCATTGGTAATATTGGCTATCAGCCTGAACCGTTCTTCACTCCTGGTCAATTCGAAAGTTCTTTCTTTTACCTTATCTTCCAGTTCAATATTCAGGTTACGATAACTCTCCTTAACATTCATTAATTCATAGTAGTTACTCCTGAACTTCTCTTCTGCTTTCTTTTTATCATCGATATTGGTAAGGCTGATCACCACTCCATTCATCATCTTAGTTACTATTAGGTCAAACCAATGATTTATCCCGGCAATAGTTAAGGATACTTCCGTTTGTAAAGGAATGCCTGTATCAACAACTGAAACAAATTTTTGAAACAGGTTTTCTTTTACCAACTCAGGAAATTGAGTTTTTAGAGATTTACCTATATAAGTTTCGGCAGGTTGGTTTAATAATTCATCGGTAGCATAGTTAGCCGCTATCCAATTGAAATCCGTGATTTCTTCTTTGTTATTTCGTTCAGCTTTCAGTGCCATGATAGCACTGATAGACGAATTGAATACCGCTGTCACTATGTTATTCAATTCTTTGATATTACTTATATCAATAAAAGTGATCACCACTCCATCCACTCGCTTATCCTGCCTGATATAGGGCAGAATCTTCATCAGGTTGGTGTTTCCATTACTTAGCACTACTTCTTTTTGAATAACACCCTGGTCTTTCAATACCTTCTGAATATCATCAATGAAATTCTTGTTATCCCTGATGTTGGTTGAAATATGTTCTATAGGCCTGCCGATGTCTGACTCGATAAGATTGATCATTTTGACAGCCACAGGATTGAATTTGCGAATACGCAAATTACTATCTACAAATACCTGCGCTATTTCCGTGCTTCTGAAATAATTATTCAGATCGTCATTCAGCTCTATTAACTCCCTGATACGTAACTGGTGCTCTGTATTGAGTGTGTGCAGTTCTTCATTCAATGATTGCAATTCTTCATTACTGCTCTGTAGTTCTTCGTTGGCTGATAATAATTCTTCGTTACTGGATTGCAACTCTTCGTTGGCAGTTTCCAGGCTTTCTATAGCCATCTGCAGGTGCGACCTGGTTTCTTTCAATTCATCTTCCAGTTCAGCTATATAGCTAAGCGATTCCGTTTGATTGTTTGAGGTAAATTCTCCAGGCGTTTTGATAGCAGGATTTCCATGATTTTCTCCAAGTATGATCATGGTATGACCATCTTTACTGGCAGGCCGAACGAAAATATTGATGTTATTTTCCCGGTTTTGAACCCTGATATTATATAGACTTACCGTGATCTTTTCTCTTAACGCTTTTCGAATGGCAGTGTTTAAAGCCACTGCCAGTTCGCCCGTTACCATTCTCAATATATTAAGGGAAATGATCTTATCGGGAAGAGATAAATATTTTTTAAACTCGCCTATGGCTTCCCTGATCTCAAAATTCTTATCAACATATATGGCTGCAAAACCGTATTCACTGATTAGAACATTTTTAAAATCATCAGATAGCTCCTTTTCCAGGGTTGCCTCTTTCCTGGGTGCTAGTACTTTAGATTCCCTTGAGGATCTATATATTTGGGCAGAAGGCAGCCTTTCAGGATTGTATTTAATGTCATTGGATATTTTCCTGAATATCTTCCATTTGCCATTCACTTCTTCAAACCCATCTTTCACAGTAGCCGGCGTTTCACTAGGGCCCAGGAATAAATAACCTCCAGCATTTAAAGAAAATTGCAAGGTAGACAGGACCTTACGTTGCAGGATATTGTTCATATAAATGAGCATATTTCTGCAAGTGACCATATCATTTTTGATAAATGGCGGATCTTTCAGCACATTATGGCGGGCAAAAACGATCTGTTTGCGTAAATGTGGTTGAACAACTACATGATTACCATCCTTAATAAAATAACGGTTGACCAATGCAGGTGCTATTTCTGAAACGCTGGAAGAGGGATAGGTTCCTTTTGATGCAAATTCAATAGCATCAATATCCAGGTCACTGGCAAATATTTTTACCTCAAGTGACTTACCCATGTGTTTCAATAGGTCATCAATCAAAATAGCCAGCGAATAGGCCTCCTCCCCTGTACTACAGGCAGTAACCCATATTTTGATGATCTCTCCTTCATTCTTGGAATTAATGATCTCGGGTAATACTTCTGTTCTTAATATTTGGAAAGCTGCACCATCCCTGAAAAATTTTGTAACGCCAATCAAAAACTCTTTTCCCAAAAACCTGCATTCCTCAGATGAGATACGCAGGAATTCCAGGTAATCGGTAAACTTTTTATAGCCCATTAAGCCCATTCTACGGGTAATGCGCCTTAATATGGTCGGGGTTTTATAATTATGAAAATCATAACTGCAGTGCTTTTCAATAAGCTTTAAAACCTCTGGCAATAATGTTTCATCAGGTTTATCTTCAGAAACTATATGAATAGGCCTTTCATTGATATAATTAAATATCTCTTCAGGCATTAATTCAGGCTCCAGTATCAGATCGGCAAAACCGGTAGCTATGGCCGTATTGGGCATACCGTCAAACTTTGCAGATAAAGGATCCTGAACCAAAACCATTCCTCCACTTTGCTTGATACTCTGTATGCCTTTGGAGCCATCTGAACCTGTTCCTGAAAGAATGATGGCTATAGCTTTTTCAGCCTGGTCCTCTGCTAATGAATGCAGGAAAGTATCAATAGCTGTATTCGGAACTTTATCGAAATTCTTAGCACCTAATTGCAAGTGTCCTCCCTTTATGGTAAGCAACTTGTTATTGGGGATCACGTAAACACAATTGCTTTCTGCTTTTGCACCATGAGTGGCCTCATATACCTGCATGTTGGTATGCTTGGATATAAGTTCTACCAATAAGCTTTTATAATCAGGAGAAAGATGCTGAATAATTATAAACGATAAATTGCCATTGGATGGCATATTATCAAAAAATTCATGAATAGCTTCCAACCCTCCCGCAGAGGCACCAATTGCAACAATAAAATGTCCCTCGTTAGTGATGTTTTTTTTCGAACGGCTCATTAATTAGGATCTATTACCAATGTTTTGCCAAAAAATACGACTATATGAACTTTACATTTTGTTTAAAGCATAGTCCATAACAAAATTTCTAAATGTTTCAGCCACTTCCAACTCCGGCTCCTGCCACGGAAGTGCTTTTTTATCAACGTTTTCCTGCCAGATTTTAAAGGATGCCCTGGGATGGTATTGCTTACCGCCAGGTTCAAAATTTATAGCTTCATTAGGATTTCCTCCCCAATTCACTTTTCTTCTTTTCTCTGGTCTGAAGGCAAGGATATAATTCCCCTTTTCAGCCTGGATGGGGAGTACCAGCAACCCACTTGCTTTATCAGAATACGATGATGCGGGTTCAAATTCAAATGACAAACCCTGCTCATGATAGGTCTTATTCACATTCCTTGATCGCAACCAGTACACCAATTCTTTCACTTCCTCTGTACCCGGCACTTTACCATAGGCGATCATTTGCCCATTTAGTATAATAACAACTCCATCCGCACTCAAAAGATTTAAAACAGATGATTCATTTTTATCCAAAGCCTTAAATATATCAGACTCTTTATATACATCTTCCAGCAATTCTACCTGTTTTTCCTGCATCCCGGTTTTGTACTGGAAAACATCCTGGGCACCCAGGGAATGTATCCTGGAAGAAAGAACGTTTCCTACCAATTCAAATAATGAACAAAGCTCAAAGGACAGGTAATGTGCCGTACGGTGATGGCATGCCATTAATCCCCACAGCTTTCCATTTTCCATAATTCGCGTAGACATGGAAGCCTTTACCTTCATATTGGCCAAATACTCAAGGTGAACACCTGCTACACTTCTTAAATTGGATTCAGAAAGATCTGTAAACCCATTGACTTTCGGATTAATAACAGGATATAGTTTTACAGGTGTGTAATTGATATTAGGTATCAACCTGTAAGGCATTTTCTGGTACAATGCGCGGGCTTGTTGTGGAATATCGGAGGCTGGAAATTTTAATCCAAGGTAACTGTCCATTCCCTCTTCCATGACCTCTGCTATCACATCTCCATTCCACTCTTCATCAAAGCTGTAAACCATGATTTTATCAAATCCTGACACACGCTTCAATTCCTGTATAGCTATAAGGCAGGCTTCATTTACTGAAGTTGTCTTTTCAATAGCAGCCATTATATATTTCAACTCCTGGTACACAGTAATAAAAGAAGTGGTCTTCTGAAAAGACCTGACTTCCAGGTCCACCTCTAAAATAAAATAGGACTCATGAAATTTTATTACTGCTAATCTTTCACCGGAATGGAAAGAGAAAATAAAGGGTATCCCCTCATTTCCAGAATAAGTAAATCTATGTTTTACATCCAGCAAATCACTTTCAGAGACATAATTTTGAAGCGGGGAACCAATTACTTCTTTGGCCGGTTTTTCCAAAAGCTCCTCTACGTTATCACTAGCCTGTAGTATGGTAAAGTTTTGTGTATCTATAACCAGTAAGTAACCGTGGGGTTGTATAAGGTTGGTTTGATGAAGAGGCACCTTACCACAAAATTCAGCTTCCGTTTGTTTTATAGTTAGCATGTGGGTGTTTTATTAATCCAGTTTTCAAATAAATGAAAGGTTTCATTCGCGCCATTTATAACATTGTCAATATCTTCCTGGAGATTGAGGGCCTCCAGGAACAATTTCCATTTAGCACCAGTTTGATCTTTATACCCATCAAAAAAACTGATCTGCTCATCCTGTAAACTGATAAAGGAATTTGATTGCAACCATTTTTTGATAACACGACCTCCAAGTGAAGAACCTTCTAAAACATATAGACACCCAAATGCATATGCCTTATTGACAATGGTTGGAAGTGCCTGGCATATAGGCAAATCAGAAACCGGTTGGCCTATAGCATGCAAGTCTTCCGGTATAAACGAGGAAAGTTTTCTATCATGTATATCAGATAGATCAGCATCGGTTAAAACCTGGCTGATATTTTTTTGCAGGGGATAAAAAAATCCATAAAAGATTTTGAGCAGCAACGCATAATCATCAAAGGATTGAATATTTGCTATAAACGGATTCAATGTTTTTTCAACGTCTGAATGACGTTCTGCCGTTTCCTTCTTAAGGTAAACGGAAGTAGGTTCAAATGTTAAGGGCATTCCTGTTATTGGATGAATTTAAGTCAAACTTCGCGAAAATAGGCTATTAGCTCATTTTTCTACTCCTATCTTTGTTTTTATGAGCACTAACGATATGCCCACTGCTATGAAATCTATGGAAACCCTTCTTGAAAAAAGGCAACAGCGCTTATCGGTGATCTTTGAAGGAGGCGGAAAAAAAGCTGTTGCAAAACAAAAAGAAAAAGGGAAATTAACCGCCAGGGAAAGAATAGCCTATTTACTTGATAAAGATTGTCCATTTGTTGAGATCGGTGCATTTGCCGGATATGAAATGTATGAAGAACAAGGTGGCTGCCCTGCAGCTGGAACCGTAGCCGGCATTGGATATATATCAGGCAAACAATGTATCGTAGTGGCGAATGATCAAACGGTTAAGGCAGGTGCCTGGTTTCCTATCACAGGCAAAAAAAACCTGCGGCTTCAGGAGATCGCCCTGCAGAACAACCTGCCCATTATTTACCTTGTTGACAGCGCGGGCGTTTTCCTGCCCATGCAGGATGAGATCTTTCCTGACAAAGAGCATTTTGGCCGAGTGTTTTATAACAATGCCCAAATGAGTGCTAAGGGCATCATACAGATAGCAGCTGTAATGGGTGCCTGTGTAGCAGGCGGGGCCTACCTACCTATCATGAGTGATGAAGTATTGATGGTGAATGGTGCTGGCTCTATCTTCCTGGCCGGGCCTTACCTGGTGAAGGCTGCCATTGGCGAAGAAGTGGATATTGAAACATTAGGCGGTGCCGTAACACATACTGAAATTTCCGGCATTGCAGATTATAAATTTGATACCGAAGAAGCCTGCCTGGACCAGGTGAAACGTATCATTGATAAAATAGGTGATGGACGCCAGGCAGGCTTCGATCGTTCAGAATCGAGACCTCCTCTAAAAGATCCGGCTGATATCTATACATTGTTTCCTGCTGACAATACGCGTTCTTACGACATGGTGGACATCATTGAAAGAATTGTCGATGATTCTGTATTTGACCAATACAAGGAAGACTATGGTAAAACCATTTTATGTGGTTATGCGCGCATTGACGGTTGGGCGGTAGGCATCGTAGCCAACCAACGAAAGATCGTAAAGAATAAAAAGGGCGAAATGCAAATGGGTGGCGTTATTTATAATGACAGTGCTGATAAGGCGGCCCGGTTTATTATGAATTGCAACCAAAAAAAGATCCCTCTTGTTTTTTTACAGGACGTCACAGGATTTATGGTAGGCAGCCGGAGTGAACATGCAGGCATTATTAAAGATGGCGCCAAGCTGGTAAATGCTGTAGCCAATTCCGTGGTGCCCAAAATCACCATCATTGTTGGTAACTCTTACGGGGCAGGCAATTATGCTATGTGCGGGAAGGCGTATGATCCACGTTTTATTTATGCCTGGCCCACCGCACGCATTGCAGTAATGGGTGGCGAACAGGCAGCAAAAACCTTATTACAAATACAGGTGGCTTCTTTAAAAGCCAAAGGTGAGACCATCACCGCTGAAAAGGAAAGTACATTGTTGAACGAGATCAGGGAAAAGTATGAAAAACAAACCAGCCCCTATTATGCAGCGGCCAGGTTGTGGGTAGATGATATCATAGATCCGCTACAAACCAGGACGGCGATCTCGGAAGGTATTCATGCAGCCAATCATCAGCCACATATCAATGAATTCAAAACAGGTGTGTTCCAGGTGTAGTTCATAATATGAACTTTGCCCAACCAAATTAGTAAATCCAATTGTAGGGATATGATCCCATTAGTTATAATATGCAGGATGTAATTATGTACACAGATGGTTCCTCAAGGGGGAATCCGGGTCCGGGAGGATATGGAACCATATTGATGGCAGGACAAAGGACCAAAGAATTATCCCATGGCTACAGAAAGACCACCAACAACCGTATGGAGCTGATGGCTGTCATTGCTGGTTTGGAAGCTATGAAAAAAACAGGTTTAAATATTACCATCTATTCCGACAGCCAGTATGTGGTGAAGGCCGTAAAGGAAGGATGGCTGAATAAATGGCTGGCTACCAACTTTGCCAAGGGAAAGAAGAATAAAGATCTTTGGGTAAGGTTTTATGATCTGTCCACCAGGCACAAACTCAAATTTGTGTGGGTAAAAGGCCATGCCGATAATCCCTACAACAACCGGTGCGATGAATTAGCCACTACAGCGGCTGATGGTAAAAACCTGGATATAGACAAAGGATATGAAATGGACCCGGGAAGCCTGGTATTATAATAAAAACCCCGCCGAAGCGGGGTTAATTATTTAAGCCAATTGATGTTTAGGAGTTAGTATCGTTCGATGTATCAGGGAATAGGCACCAAACAAAATTCCACAGAAGAAAAGGTCACCTATGAACAGGTTGCCATAAAATCCATGCACAAGGCCATAATCCCTGAAGAATGCCAGGCCATCATAATAACACATCATCAATCCGTCAAGCGTTTTAGGCCTTCCTAATCCGCCTCCACCAAACCAAACCATGAAGTTGGATGCCAGGAAAAATAATATGGAGCCTGCCAATGAGAACATGGTCACTCTTAACACAGATATCTTCTTAAGCAGGAAGCCAAAAACTGTAAGCCCGCCAATCAACAGGTAGTTTACCCATTGGCCTGTGTAAAAGCCTTCGATCTCAGTGAGACCGTTTATAAATAGAACCTGGTATAAAGCATCTGAAAGCAGCATGGATAAAAGCGGCAGAATAAAGGCCCACCTTTTATCCTTTATCATAGATCCGGCAAATAATGCCATGGCCATCTGTGGGGCAAAACCAAAAGGACGACCCGGCCAGGCCCGGTACAACGAGGCTGAAAGTATTAACAAGCCGAATGCTATCAAAACCGATTTATTCAATTTCATTTCATTTCAATTTGAGAGGAACAAAAATAAAGGAAGAATTGGTACATACTTTAGTTTTTTACTTCCATGGGTACAATACAACGAAATAGCTCACCATGGTCGGAATCTATGGACAACCCTGCTTCAGGAGCCAGGAAAACTGCTTCGCCCTTGTTCAATTCTAATTTTATATCATTACTTTTTACCCTGGCGGAGCCTGATAGGAGAAACCATATTTCAGGTGAATGAGCAACTACCTGTTCCTGTTGACCATTAAACCGGTAAGCATGTAGTTCAAATTCCCGGGCCGGACTATGATAGGTATTTGAAAAATCACTCTTTGCTTTTAATATATCGGGGAAAGTAGCCCTAAAATCTACATGCTTGAGGAGTTCTTTCACATCAATATGCTTATCTGTCAATCCCGCCCTCAATACATTGTCAGAATTGGCCATCACCTCTACATTTTGTCCTTCCAGGTAAGCATGTGGCATACCCTGCGGTTGAAATATTCCCTCGCCCTTTTTAAGATGGACCAGGTTAAAAAAATAAATGGAAAATATCCCACGATCATAATGTCCATTCTTGCAAAAAGTGGAGACCGCTCTGGCAGCCCAAAAATCTTCAGACCCTTTGTCAAATTGCCCACTATTATACCTGGGTATCAAGGGTTCCAATACAGGACCTAAAATACTATCCACCATTTCCTGGTCCATGGTCATCACCTCTTCATACAATGCCCTGTAATCATGCTCTCCAAATAATTTTAAAAGGGAATGAAAACCAGGTTTTTGCAGCAGTACCTCTTTTAGCTTTGCCTCGCTTTTAAAACCATGCAGTAACCAGAAATCACCAAGGGCCACCATTAATTCGGGCTTATGATTCTCATCTTTATAATTACGGTTGGGAGCATTTACAGGAATTCCATTCTCATTCTCAAGAGCAAATTCTTTTATAGCCGATTCTTTACTGGGATGTACCTGGATGGAAAGCATTTGTCTTACATCCAGTATTTTAAATAAGAAAGGAAGTGAAGAAAATTGCTCACTGACAGCCTTTCCCAAAAGCGATGCAGGTTGTTGACGTATCAGTTCTGAGAGGGTTAGTTCGCCAGCTCCAATCTTAGAAGGATGATTGGGATGAGCACCGAGCCAGTATTCTGCAAATGGTTGATGGTCTTTGTTTTCAATGCCAAGTAAATCCGGAATATAATCATATCCACCCCAGGAATAATGCTGCACTACTCCTTTTATCTTAAATAAATGATCGATCAATGTAAAATATTTTTATTTTGATAAAGATATGGCACTGCATATAGAATTAGGCAAAGAAGGAGAACAATTAGCTGTGAACTGGCTGGTTGAAAAAGGATATGCCATTCTTCACCGCAACTGGCGCTATGGAAAATATGAACTGGACATTATTGCCATAAAAGATCAATTACTTCACGTGGTAGAAGTGAAGGTGCGCTCCTCTACCCAATTTGGCTTTCCGGAACTAAATGTCTCCAAAAAGAAGTTTAATGCGATTAAAAATGGAGCGGAAGAATTTCTGTATCAGCATCCAGAATACAAGGATATCCGCTTTGATATTCTGTCCATCAACATTGTAAATGGTAGTGACAAAGAATATTTTTTCATCGAGGATGTTTTTTTATAGCAATTGCTACCAGTTATAAAAATTAAACAAATACCCTTATCACCCACCAGGAAATATAATACCTGCAAAACTTCATACAGGAAAGGAACTGCCTTACATTTGTTTCAATACTTCTTTATGAAATCAATACTTCTGTTCATTGGCGCTTCATTTCTCTTTATCTCCTGCAATCAGTCTGGAAAAACTGCTAAAACCTTTTGCGATACCGCATGCAAAACAGATTCTTTTCATTTTAAGGGAAATGACCGTTTTGAATCTACCGTACATATCACGTTAAAAAACTGCAAGCCTGATTCAATCAGCTGGACACATGCCGGAATGGCCATCACCAGGCAATTGCCATTCAGTGATCTGACCAACCAGGAAGTAAGATTAAATCCTTCTGCGCTGAGCTGCGTGTTCAAAGACACCAGCTATGCCTGGCTTACTTTTAATGATTGCCTCACTGGCCGTGGTTTCCTGGTAAAGCTGCCTTACAATAAGGCTAACAACATCAGCAAATTCACAGGCGCTTTAAACAGCTTCGATGCTAAATTTTCCATTGAACCAGACCTTCGCGCCTATACAGACCGTGGATCTATTTATGTCACTGATATCAATTCAGGCAACCAGGAAGTGATGACCTTCAAGGAAACCTATGATATTGATTTCAATGACCTGCACAAGGTGGTAGACTCCATCAATGTGACGCATAAAAGGATTTATGTGAAGCTGCTGAAAAATGGCCAGGAAGTGCCCATTGAAAAAGCTATTGACCTGAAGTAGTTTCATTACAACAACTAATTCCCAAATAGTAAAATCACAATATCTTGTGGGAACCATATAAAAAAGGATTTAAAGCATACCTTCAATTAGAACGTTCGCTGGCCGCCAATTCTATTGAAGCCTATCTTGCTGACCTTGAAAAGCTCACCACTTTTTTGCTTTCGCAGCAGCATAAAAAGAATCCATCGGAAATAGACCTTGCTGATCTACAGCAATTCATAAAGTGGATAGCAGAATTAGGAATGACCCAAAGCTCACAAGCAAGAATTATTTCAGGACTGCGCACCTTTTATAAATACTGCCTGCTGGAAGATATATGCACTAAAGACCCTACTGCCCTATTGGAGGCCCCCAAGCTCAAACGCAGCCTACCGGATATCCTGAGCTTTGGAGAAATTGAAAGTATCATAGCCAGTATTGACCTGAGTGTGCCGGAGGGTACCCGCAATAAGGCCATCATAGAGACCATGTATAGCTGCGGATTACGTGTGAGCGAGGTAGTGAACCTCAAACTTTCCCAACTCTACCTGGATGTAGGCTTTATTAGAGTAATTGGTAAAGGAGATAAGGAAAGACTGGTGCCCATAGGCAGCAGTGCCATAAAATACATTACCATTTACCTCAACATGCGCAGGCATGTATCTATACAAAGAGGCGAAGAGGATATACTTTTTCTAAACCGGAGAGGCAAAAGACTAACCCGGGTCATGATCTTTCTCATCATCAAAGACCTGGTGAATAAAGCAGGCATCAAAAAAAACATATCACCCCATACATTCCGTCATTCCTTTGCCACTCATTTAGTAGAGGGTGGAGCTGACCTGAGAGCCGTGCAGGAAATGCTGGGTCATGAAAGCATTACCACCACCGAGATC
>JAEZLJ010000116.1 GCA_023415275.1 Bacteroidota bacterium | reverse complement strand
TGGCAGAATGGCCCATTTAAATGGAGAGATTGCAAAGGCATTAATGGCGAATGCTTCTTCGCTACTTGCTAAAGATCCTGTACTAGAAATGGTAGATTTATTAGCAATAAAATAAAAGATTAGTCATCATTTACTTCTCCCGCGAGTCTCCTGCAAGGGACTCGCGGGTTTCAAGGTATTTATTTATAACGTTACCTGCCATAACTGGCTTCCTTTGATCGATATTGCTGATGCTTACCAGGAAGTGTATCAATTCTTTGAAGTACTGCAAAATAGGGGAATGATATAGTGGGCTATGTGATCATGCCAAACCATTTACATTTCCTGATCAATTACACCAGTACGTCCAAAAAGCTGAATACTATGATAGGTAATGGAAATGGTTTTTGGCGTATGGTATAGTTAAGAAGCTCAAGCAAAAAAACGAGGATCAATTATTAGGTATATTGTCGCTGGCTGTGGAATTTAAAGACAGATCCAGAGGGAAGAAGCATGAAGTGTGGAGAGCTGGCTTTGATGTAAAGGAATGCAGGACAGAAAAGTTCCTTCTGCAAAAGCTCAATTACATACATGATAATCCTGTAAAGGGAAAATGGATGCTGGCTAAAGACAATGAATCGTATATTCATTCCTCATGTCTATTTTATTTCAAAGGGAAGCACAGGCATTGTGAAGTAAAACATTATGAAGATGTAATGGATTGGGAAAATATGTACCAATAAAGCACCGCGAGTCCCTTTCAGGAGACTCGCGGCGTGAAAAAAATGTGGTATTTTTTAATCGCAGTACATAAAAGGTAAAGAAGATAGCCCTCAGGCTTTAGTCAACAACTACTACAAGTAATGGTATATATTCGCGTTCGCTGTCATGCAATAAGCAACTAATCCTATCAAATGAAAGTTATTGGACTTCTCTTTTTACTTTTTTTGACAAAAACCTGTTTCGCACAATTCAATCTAACAAAGATTGACAAAACCTTAGTCCCTAAAAATATTCATTTTGCTGGCAAAATTGTGCAAGCAGTTCGTTGGAATGACAATACTGGTGATAACATTGTGCTCTTAACAACTACAGACAAAACGCAAAGCAAAGGAGCACCGGATGACAGTTATAGTGAAGGAGCTTTGTATGCCTATCATTACTTGGTTTTTGGTGACAGCGCAAAACAGACGTGGCGAGTTATTGATTATGTAAAAGACTGTCCTGTTGATATGTTACTTTATTTTGTTGACAAGACTTTTGCAGTAACTGATTTGGACAAAGACGGCAAAGCAGAAGCTTGGATAATGTACAAGGTTTCTTGCCAAGGTGACGTTAGTCCTGTGCCTATGAAAATTATTATGTATGAGGACAACAAAAAGTTTGCTGTTCGTGGGACAACGAGAGTAGAGCCATCACCCAAACGGTTAATTGGTGGCGAATATACTTTTGTTCAGGCATTCAAAAGTGCACCAGCGGAGTTCAGGCGCTACGCAGAAAAACTTTGGCAGCTTCACAAAGTGGAGACATGGAAACAGTGAGACATTTCATAAATTACCTCCAATTTTAGAATGGTAAGCTACTCTTTATTTTGACTACTTTGCAAATTGGCTGCTTCAGAATTACATTTGAACCAAAAAATATTAATCAACAAAGACAAGGTAAACGAAGCAGCTGTGACATGCAACGCACTTCGCTAACATCTTTTCTGTTATAAGCCATTCTGATGTCTGCTTTCAAAACTATACGACACAGGGAAACTTTTGAAGGTTATCAAGGCTGTAATTTGACTGAGTTTAAGTTTCATTCAGACAATAACATCTCGGAAGACCAAGTAGTTGATAACTTTCTTCATTCGGACAGCTTTAAATATGATAGTTTACTTGACGCTATCAAACGTGAACCCAACCAAGGTTATTTGGGTCGGGCTTTCGACATAGATAAGGTAACCGTAGCGGACTTTATAAAGGTTGACAAAAAAGGTGTAATTAACTTTTTAGTTGACTTTTCAAATAAGCCTGACTGGGGTGATGATAGAGAAGATTTCTCCAACTTGTTAGACAAATATTTTGAAGTACACTCAACATTACATGATGACGCATTTTATATCATCTCAAAAGATTGGTTTGACAAAAAAGATGAGCGACTGCTTGAGCCTCAATGCTGGTGTTATATTTACTACTTCCTAATCATCTATTTTAACAAGGCTGATAATATACTATTATTGACTGAATGGACTTACGATTGACTAAATGAACGTCTTAAAGAATGGTATTTAATATCTCAAGTGTACCCAGGGATGTATCTTTGAAAACCATGCTGGGATTGAATAACACTTATAGATGGTAAGCATGCTCACCGTATTCATCCAAAGAAAAGATGAAGTTGCGTTGAATTAGTGAGATTTGATTGTATTAACTTTAGTTGTAATTAAACCTCCTTGTAGTTTAAGGTTTTCAGGCTTTAGATATGCTAACATTTCTTAAAAAAATGATCACGGCTATTGCCTTTTTGCAAATTGCAGTGTCTCCACTGCTTATTGGTGCCATTACAGGACTAGGAATTGTCACTCTTTTTCCGCATACTATAGGGGTAGTGCTTGCTGTATTAGTTACCCTGGTTGGATTGGTGCTGGGTATCGTTTGGGCAAACCAGGTGAACAGGAAGCGGGGAGTGGTGGAGCATATGTCCAGGGTTATAGCCACACCCGAACTTGACAAACAAGAAGACTGATCTTTCATTGTTTTCCGAACCTGTTGAAGCATTTTTCTTCTGCAAAATGTAGACTATGCAAAAAAGAATACTCTCCAGGATAATGCTTTTACTTGCTTTGTCCATTGCATCCTTTTATGCCAATGCCCAGGATGCGCCGATCAGGGTAACCTTACTGGGAACAGGGGCACCTGTGCCTTCCATGGAACGTTTTGGTCCAAGTATATTGGTGGAAGCAGGCCAACAAAAGCTACTGTTTGATTGCGGAAGAGGCGCAGCGCAACGCCTCTGGCAATTAAAAATTCCTTTGCGCCAGGTAAATGTTTTATTCCTGACACATCTACATTCAGACCATGTGGTAGGCATCCCTGACCTTTGGCTTACGGGATGGATACCTTCCGCTTTTGGCAGGCGTGAATCGCCCTTCCGGGTGATAGGACCTGCCGGTACAAAGGATATGATGACCAATATGCAAAAAAGCTTTGCCTGGGACATACAGACTCGCAGTAAGGAAAGGAATAAAGTGGACAGTGGTGCCCTGGTCAATGCCAGGGATATTGAAGAGGGCTTTGTATGGGAACAGGAGGGTGTAAAAGTCACGCCCTTCACCGTGAGGCATGCTGAATTCATTGATTCCGCCCTGGGATACAGGATTGATTATGCCGGGCATTCTGTGATCCTTTCCGGCGATACCCGCTATAGTGAAAACCTGGTACGGTATGCAAAAGGCGCTGATGTGGTGGTACATGAAGTGGCAGCGGCCCAGGAGGACAGTACAAAGAACCCGGCATTGATCAAACAGATCCTTGGTTTTCATACCTCGCCCGAGGATGCCGGGAGGGTGTTCCAGCAGGTGCAACCCAAGCTAGCCGTGTTCTCTCATATTGTGTTGCTGAGCCCCGATCCGGCGGTTCCTCCTCCCACTACTTCGGAATTGATACGCCGTACCAAAAAGACTTATAACGGGGAGGTACAGGTAGGTGAAGATCTATTGATTATAGAAATAGGCGATAAGGTGAAACTGGTAAAATATGTACCCACTGATAAACCGCAGATTTCTAAATAAGAAAGATTAGATATAGTATCGCTTGTAAAGGATCAGGCTATGGCTGAGAAAGATTTATTAAGCATTAAAACATGCGATAAGAAAGAATGTAAAGCTATTTGCCAGGGCCATGCCTGATCATAGTAAAATGCCTGGTGGTTGACTACTTTGCTTGTTTGTTTAAGTGCAACTCAGGCAAGCATTTATTTTCATTATTCTTTTTGCCTAAACACTACTGATTAATTCATATGCATTTGCTGTACAGGTGACCTTTTACCGGTTTCATCCAATGCTGCCCTTAAACCTTTAGCCAGGTTGTCCGCATTGCCAACGCCCCAATAGTGCAGGAAAAAAATTCTTGGTTGCTCGTGAACCATATGGTTGTGAACCGCAACTACTTCTATTCCATTATTGATCAATGCCTTTATCACGGGAGCCACTTCATCTTCCAGCATGGTAAAATCTCCTGCTACAGCCGCTTTATCAGGGGTGCCCTGGAATGCGGCCCAGGTATTGAACCCCATAAAACTGGTAACTGTTACTCCATGTTCCCTGAGTGTCACATCCGGACGGCCAATGGTGTATTTATAAACCCCTTTGTTCATTTCCGCCGTATGGCCAATGATCTCATCCAGCCTTTTTGTATCCAATTTGTTTTCAACAGTTCCATTGGAAGCCGTTCCCCTGTAAGGATCTCCTTGCCTCGTTTCTTTTATTTTATCCAGGACAGCTCTTGCTTTTTGAGCCAGCACTTCAACTGGACCTGAACCTCCAAGGTGCATGAACATGACATTGGGATGGTTGCGAACAAAATGATTGTGTATAGCAGATATCGACAATCCCTGCCTGGTGATCTCCTGCTGTACGGGTTTCAGGTCATTTTCAGTTATTACGAGGTCGCCCATGATCATGGCACCACCAGGTGAAGGAGCAAAGTCGATCCATGTGCTTAAACCCATTGCGGGTATGATCTTGAAACCATCGACTTCGATGTCGAGATCGTTTTGCGGAATGGTGATCTTGTATTCCCCGTTATTGAATTTACCTGGTATTCCTATTACTTTTTGGATGAGTGCTGTATCCAGGGGAGCATAACCCATATTGGCAACTGTTTCTTTGTTATGCCCTTCGATCTTGATCTTTTGCTGTGCATTTACTGAATTGCCAATAAAAATGAATGCTGTAAGCATACAGAGGAGGCACCTGGTTTTATGGAACATAACATAGACATTAAGGTTACTCAAATTTATCAACTTATTGCCTCAGTATTTACTTGATTACAGTAATGAAATGACAATGAAAAATCTGCGTGGCTATTTTCAAGAAAATGGTCAGCAATCATTTTTGAGTAATGCCATCGGCAGGGAAATTCTTAAGGCAGTGAAATTTCAGCCTTGCTTCACCAATTTTAAGATTTTTCCACAAAATTCCTGTCCAGGTCATTGAAAATGACTATTGCATTACATGGGCATAAGCCAATTTAAGGTTGCTGCCAAAAAGTGGAAGGATTGTGAATGGTATAGTGAATAAAAGTTGTGGCCTGTTTTTGATTATAGAATTGCATCCTGGCAGGCATTGTTTTGAATTTACCGTAGCCGGATGGAACCAGGTTGACATAGGTGATGGTTTTATCTCCCCCGCGGGTCTCTACATCATACCCGCTTTCCACCGTGCAAAAGAAACGGTACAGGTTTTTAGCCATATAGCGGTAGAGGTAATTGTCTTTCGTAACAGAGCTGCGGTGATTCCAGTTAGCGTCAGGGTTCAGGATCAGAGGCTGATCGCTGACCAGCCTGTTGCGCACTTCTTCAATGCCCAGCAATTCTCCTTTTTCATTCATTACATAGGCATCGTTGGTAGGATCCATCCAGAGCCATTTCTTTAGTTGGCTGGAATATACCGCGTTGATCACGTGGGCATCATAATCCATATACAGGCTATCCTTGGGCTGGCAATAGATCTTCCTGCTCTTGAAGCCGAGGGCCAGGTAACAATCGTTGAGCACCGTGGCCAACTCCCCGCAGGAAACTCCAATGTTTTTGGCTTTGACGACTGTGGCGATCTCCCATCCATTTACCTGTTTGATCCCGCTTTCACGCTGCCCATCGTGCGCAATGCTATTGTGTACATAATGAAGGACGTTGATGATCCTGGATACTTCATTGCCGGTGCCGGCTACTGAGTCCAGCTTCAATTGCTTACGAAGCGTAACGAGGCCGGGATGGTCTGCGGACTGGTAGGTAAAGGGAATATGGGTGATGCTGTCCGAATTAGTAAATCGATTGTTATCCTTCTTCAGCATATAAAGATAATCGCCCGTTTCCCTTAGTGGCTGGATCATTTTTTTAAATGCTTTATCATTCCGGATATAATCCAGGTCACTATCCTCCAATATATGGGCATAATCGGCATAACCTGCCCTGATGGCCTTATCCAGGCTGTTCAATGCCATAGGCTTATCTTTTACCAAGGCATAGGTGCAGCTCAGGTTGTAAAATACATTTACGTAATAGGAAGCGTATTGCTTTTGTTCTTCTTTGGAAAGCTGATCGTAGCGAGACAGGAATTGCTTCAGCAAAAGATTATACTGGTTGACGTCCTGCTTTTTGTATGCCGCCACAAACAGGTCATTTTGTTGCCTGGCAAATTGGTCAAAACCTGGAGTGGGTTCAGGCTGGCTTATGGCCACTACAGTGGAGAGCAGGAGGCTTGCTACCAATAAGATCCTGTTCCAAAGGGTGCGGGTTGCAGGTGCTAAGTTCATTATATAAAGCATTGCCGTTGATATATAGGTTGAATTTTAGGACGCATCCTTCCAGGAGTTATTTCTATAAATTATTAAATAGATAGAATGCTATCCCTTTTGTAATTCTTCTGTATTCCTGTTTTTCATATCCAGGAATTTTCTAGCGGTCTTATGCAAAAAATCCAGTTCCTGGTAATTGATGGAGTAATACATAAACTTACCTTCTCTTTTGGCTATAACCAGCCGGGCATTTCTCAATATGGCCAGGTGTTGGGA
>JAEZLJ010000058.1 GCA_023415275.1 Bacteroidota bacterium | reverse complement strand
GGTATGGCCAAAAAATACAAGGTGGATAAGGAGGGCAGGGAACAGATCATTTATGTGGCCAATAGTGGAGAGTTGATCGGGTATCATGCGGTATTGGCAGAAGAACGATATCCTGATAATGCCGCGGCCCTGGAAGAAAGCCTCATAGGTTTTATTCCCAAAGAAGATTTTCTGCAGGTGCTTGGGTTCTCCAGGACCTTGTCTCAGCGGCTTTTAAAAACGTTGAGTCATGAGTTTACTGTATTTGCCAACAGTGTGGCCCTGTTTGCCCAGCGAAGTGTCAGAGAACGTTTTGCTATGCAATTGATACTGATGAGGGAAAAGTATAAACAGGGACTTACAAGTGGCGAGGATGTAGCTATCAATTTATCTCGTGAAGATCTTGCCAGTTTAGTGGGTACAGCACGGGAGAATATAGTGCGCATTATTAAAGATTTCAAAGGAGAAGGTATATTGGAAACCAAAGGAAGAAAGATCATCATAAGGGATGTGGAAGCCTTGTTGAAGGCAGCTAATTATTGAATTGCCTGCGATATATGTTAACTTACTTTATAATAAGCAATATAATTTTGTATTGATCTATGATTATTCTTCCTGATCTTTTTACTTTACTTACCTGGATGGTGAAAGAGGTTTTGTAAACAGCTGGGGTTCTTTATCCTTTTGTTTGCGTATCCTTATTAATTCATAAATAACCAATAGGATCAATAATGCAAATAGAATGAGAGAAGATCCCTTAGTTCCATAATTCATTCCTCCCTGGTCATGTGGCTTAGTCAGCAGATCGCCAAAGGTGGCGCCAAATGGCCGGGTTAAAACAAAGGCAATCCAGAATAATACAACCCGGGAGATACGTGTAAAGAAATAGGCCAGTACCACAAGGGCCAATACAGAGGTGATCAATAAAGCACTTCCTCCAAAACCAAGCCCGGAATCGTCAGCCAGGAAATCGCCCAGTGCCGTGCCCAGTGTGTTAGAGAACAAAATAGCGGTCCAGTAAAAGGCTTCCCCACGAAATGATTGGATGTGATTCACTGAAAGAGACTTTTCAACCAACTTCCATGTCATTAAAATGACAATAAGTATTGTTACCAGTATCAGTGCACCCTTGGCATACCCCAGTTGCAGTGTCCTGTCCATATAATCAGACATGGTAGTACCTGCAGTGCTGGTAGCAACAATGACTGCCCAATATAATGGTGGGATATATCTTTTAGACGCCAACTGTAATATAACAGTAACTAAAAAGAAGGCAAAGAAAATCAGGGTACTTATACCATAACCAACATGCAAGGTTTGGGCAAGCAGGTCACCGCCGGTTTCGCCAAGGGTAGTAGCGGTAATTTTTGTTATCCAGAATAACAAGGTAAGTTCCGGGATTTTATTGATATACCGGGCACCGGCATCTTCTGTACTCATTTCTTTTTTAAATAAGGATGTTACAACGATAATGCCATCAAGGATAATAATAGGTTACTAAATAAAAAGTAATAATATGAGAGAGAGGTGCTTTGTAAATAGATGCTGCTGATTGTATCAATAAAAAAAGCCTGGCGAACCAGGCTTTTCATTTTCGGAAAAGTATATTAATACCTATTCTTATTATAATTATTTCCGTTGCCGAAACCACCGCTGTTGCGGGCTGGCCTGTCTTCCTTTGGCTTTGCTTCCATTACTTTGATGGTCCTGTTTTCAACAGTAGCACCGTCTAATTCAGCAATAGCTTTTCTGGAAGCAGCGTCATCAGACATTTCAACAAATCCAAATCCACGGGATCTACCAGTTTCTCTGTCATTGATGATTTTGGCTGAAGTAACTTCTCCATAAGGAGCAAAAAATTCTCTTAAGTCTTCATCCTGTACGTTGAAGCTTAAGTTTGAAACATAAATGTTCATGTGTCTAACAATAATTGATTTAAAAATATCTGAGAACAGCGGAAGTAAAACTAACTACGATGCAGATTGCTAAGCAGGATAATTACTAAATACTAATGCGAGGCTCAAATTAACCCTGTGAAGATAGTTGTATTTCTGATAGTAAATGCAAATATTATCACAAGGAATATTTAAGCCTCGCAAAATTACTCTTCTTGAACTAATTCAATATTCCTTCCAGTGAGATGGAATCAAGGTAAGGGTTGAGAGATTTCACATTCCTGAATACCCTGAATTCTTCTACATTTTTGTTTTGGCTATTGCAGAAGGTTTCCACATAATAACCATTCAATTGGAACAAGAACACCATTTGGTCCAGGAGATTTCTTTTGCCTACCAAAACTCCCAGGTGGAGTACTGCCAGCTTTTTCTCCTCTTCATTTAACAAGATAAAATCAGAAAGCTTCATAGTACCAATTTTTAGAATTTAACTAATAATGTTTACTAATAACCTGACTCTGAACAATGATAAATGCTGATGCCTGACGAGATGCGATGAACTCTAAGAAAAATCTACCCGGACATAGTTGAATACATATGATAGGCAGCCCCGGTAGAAAAAAGACTATAGCAAATATAAACTTTGATTGGCAAAATACATAATGCTGAAACATAAATAGATGAAGTCTAAAATTGTAGGATATCTGCTATTGTTTACAAGCTACCTGTAGACATTCTTTTAATCTGTTACTCAAACATTTCTGTTTTATTCTTGGTAGAGTTGCTTGAAATAGCAGTTAAACCTCATTATTATTGTTCAGTCTGATACCATATAAGACCGCATATGAAATATTTGTTTCCCCTTTTGGGATCTTTATTTATTCTTTGTTCTTGTAAAAAGGCGTCTACACCCACCCCGGAAGTTCCATCAACATCTTCCCTTTATTTTCCACCCATTGGCAGTCCTGAGTGGCAAACCACTACTCCCGAAAGTCTTGGCTGGAATACTACTAATCTACCAGCGCTTTACGATTATCTGCAACAACAGGATACAAGGGCTTTCCTTTTATTAAAAGATGGCAGGATAGTATTGGAAAAATACTTTGGCCAAAACATACAAGGCTCCTCCGCTTTCAATCAAAACAGTTTTTGGTATTGGGCATCTGCGGGTAAAACACTTACCGGCTTTATGGTTGGCAAGGCACAACAGGAAGGCTATATCAATATTAATCACAAATCATCTGAATACCTTGGCGCTGGCTGGACCTCTGAACCATCCACAAAAGAAGATCTGATCACTGTGCGCCATCAACTCACCATGACCACTGGATTGGATGATGGTACAGGTGATGCTGATAATATCAATCCTTCTGCGCTGCTTTACAAAGCAGATGCAGGCACAAGATGGTCTTATCACAATGCTGCCTATACGCTATTGCAAAAAGTAGTAAGCAATGCTACCGTCCAATCTTTTAGCAATTATTTTGAGGCAAAGTTGAAAGCTAAAATTGGCATGGATGGGCAGTGGTTAGCCAATGGTTATGAAAATGTGTATTGGAGTACTGCACGTAGCATGGCTCGCTTCGGCATTTTGATGCAGGCAAAAGGGAAATGGAATGGCACGGATATTCTTGGTGATTCAGCATATTACAACGCTTCCATTAACACTTCTCAAAATATCAATCTTTCTTATGGATACCTGTGGTGGCTCAATGGTAAGGCCTCTTTTATGGTGCCTCAATCACAGATGGTTTTCCAGGGCAATGCATCGCCCAGTGCACCAGCGGACATGTTTGCTGCCATGGGCAAGGATGGCCAGTTATTAAACATTGTGCCTTCGAAAGGTTTGATTATGGTTCGCCTGGGAGCAACTGTAAACACCGGCCTTGTGTCACTTACCCTCCAGGATAGTATTTGGCAAAAGCTGAGCGCTGTGATTAAATGAGTTGATTCCTGTTTTATTGAGCTTATGTAAATCTTCAAATATTATTGAAAAAAGAAGCCGGATATTTTGAATGTGATTTCAAAATATCCGGCTTAAGTAGAAGCGGGTTGTACCAGGTCGAACTTCATTAAGGGCCTTAAGCTTATTGAAGACTATATGCAAGTGGGCAGGTATTGAGAAGGTTTCTATTTGAACTAAAAAAAAGTCGTGGAAACGTATGTTCATTTTTATTGAGTGTACACGTTACGTGAACAGGAGTAAAAAATGAACATACCCTTTCGAGGACAAAAGCTTGTGGATCCAGATCTATTTTTTAGTTCCAACGATTCAAATCATTTCACATCGTTTTCGGCTCAAATCGTCTCATTTTTTTATCCGCGCATTGTAAGCAATTGAGCCGATGATGAGCCCATTTAGCACTTTTTGAACCGATCTGGATGCAATTGATGCATTTATGATTCAATCTTGGGTAAAAATACTTGGGCTGGATTTTGCACTTTTGGGTACAGATGCCATTTCATATGTTCCCATTTTGCGCTTTTTTGGACATATGCCGAATGATATGTACCCATTTTTTACGTTTCGGGTACACACAAAACACCTAATGCACCCATTTCCGCATTTTTGGGAACTTCCCTTCTCCAAAAGAAATCAGCGATTAAGCCAGTCGTTCTTCTAACATATCTTTCCATAGAACAAAGCCCTTTTGTGCATTGGAATAATCATGAAGAATGCGGCTGAAGTTTTCCGGCTTCGAATCAAGAAATGGCTGCCGGCCCTGGTTGCGAATAATTTGCAGGTGGGCATCAATTTCTTTCAGCTTTGAGGGCAATAATGACACAGTCTTACTGAAGTGCCACAAATAGGTAGCTTCTTCGGTATCCAATGTTTCCAGTATAATGTGGTATTGTTCTGTTCCTGCAATCAAAAACACAAACGAAAAGGGACGCAGAACAAAACGAATTTTCAGCAAATTACCGGCATGCCTTTCAGCAAGGTAGCGAAGCTGCTTATGGTGCCTGAACTGGTTGTTCTTCAGCAAGTCTTCCAAAAGCTCTTCGCTGGTTTCATAGATCTGGTGGCCGGATTGAACATGAGTGATGTCGAGAAGGTTTTCTTTTCTTTCCAGGACTTGGCCGTTCAAAATGTATTTGGAGGCGAATCGGAAGCGCATCCCTTCAATCACTTCCTTGTTGATTTTTTTGAAATCCTCCGAAACTGCTGACTGCGAAACCAATTTGCGGTTCTCAAATTCAGCATGGATCGAGACGCTTACATTCTTTGATTTCAAAGCTTTTTGAAAATAAGGCTTTAACACGTCAAACTCCGGGCGGATCTCATCATTTTCAATTTCAAATTCCAGCATTGCCGCCGTTTCAGCAGCCTCATATGAAAAAGCAATGCTACCATATTTGAACACTAGTGACTCAATTGGTACCTTTATTTCTTTTTCAATAGTGATGACATCCCTTGTTTCTGGAAGTTCTTCTTTGGGATCATCAAATAAGGTTGCCTGACGTTGAAGCTTTCTGTAGTAGGTATTTCTTTTCAGAAAGAGCTTATTCAGGTAATCTATTTTACCATCTCTATAGTCATAGATTATAGGATTGATTTCAGAGCGCTGAACACGACCAATGTATTGAATTAGTTTTCCTTCAAATGAAAACGGATACACTAAAAATAAACAGCTCACATTATTTAAATCTGTTCCTTCTCCAAAATACTGGCCGGTAGTGATGAGTGCCTGGTAAGATCCTGCCTTAATCAACTTCCATTTTCCGGCCCGGCTGCTTTCACTATCCTCGCCGCTCAACGACACTACCTCATATGATTGTTTCAGATATTGATACAGCGCATCAATATGTTCCTTTCTTTCAGTAAGAATGACAGCCTTCTTCCCGGAATTCAATTCCTCTACTATATCTTTTAAAATCAACTTGTTTCTTGCCGAATCATGCACCAAAATTTTTGAAAGGGTTTCAAATTTGTCTGTTTTGGCGTTAAACGGAACATCCAGTTCCGTATTGCGGATTATTACTTTTGGCTGCTTAGCTTCGCCTATATCCTGGGACTTGATTTCAGCAATGATTTCTCCCAAATGGATAAAAATCAGTTTGCCGTCATTGTATTTCCTGAAGGGAGTTGCTGTCAGGCCATACTGGTAGTAACTGTCCAATTGGGCAATGGTGTTTCTGTACGACTCTGCCGGGATATGGTGGCACTCATCAATAATGATGGTTCCAAAAGCTTTGGCCATTCCGCTTTGTTCCGCTTTTTCTAATTCTTTCGCCAGTGTTTGAATGGTAGCCACCGTGAGCCTTTTCCCGACCTTCGACTTACCCTGTCCGATTTTGCCGATTTCATTTTTGGGAATTTGGAGAAAGGTCTGTGCCCGCTCGATCCATTGCTCCATCAATTGTTTGCGGTGCACAACAATTAGAGCGGGTTGTTGTTTATCTGCGATGATCTTTAGCGCAATGATTGTTTTACCGGCGCCGGGTGGAGCTACAATTACTCCCATGTCTTTTTTTGCTGCAGCTACAACGGCTACTTCCTGGTGTTCTCTTAAAGCTGCTGCAAACTGGAAAGGGACGTTTTCTTTTTTTCGGCGGTGGTCATTAAAGTCAACTGCTATGCCTTTCTCTCTGCAAAACCGAAGGAGCTTACCGGCAAACCCTTTTGGCAGAAAGACCTCATTTTCCCGCTCCTCAATTAGCTTGAAGTAACGTTCTGTGCCAAACGTGCTTTTACCGATTTTCTTTTTGATGATAAATGCAGTATTGGAAAAATTCAATTCTTCTTTCAGGTAATTTATTAGCGGAATAGGTATTTCGTTTCGCTTTAGTTTCAGGCAATTGGTAAGAGCGATCACCATTGCTCCGGCAGGTGCTTGCGTAAAGCCTGTTTCGTTTGATACTTCTTGGCCGGTTAATACTCTGAGTACTTCGTCTAACTTTTCTACACTCACCTTTTTTACACCTGACAAAAATGCCCACCGGTCTTCAAAAGGAATCAAGGTTTCCGGATCAATAAAACAACCATTTCCTTGCCCAACCGATGGGCCATGTAAAGGCAGGGCAATCAGGTTCCCCAGTCCTTTTCCGGAAAGGGTGTCCTGATTGGGAAATAACCTGTCAAAACTCGATGTCTTGTCAAAGGCCGATAAGATGTCTGATTCGCGTAGTAGAGAAAGCATGATTTTCCGGCTCTTACTCGCCGGATAAGGACGCTCGAAAAAGACCCATACATGCCCTCCTTTTCCAGAACGGGAGCGCTCTAAATAAGCAGGGACACCTTTGGCTGCGCAGACCTTCAGAAAGCTCCTGCATTCTTTTGCCCAGTTCTCTTTATCAAAATCTGCTGCAATAAACCAGGATGTGTTATCAGTCAGTAGCGGGTATAATCCTATATGCTGCTTTCCGTTTAAATGTTTTGTAATCTGCTCATCGGTCAACGGCAGATAGCTCTTTTCGGTGAAGGTTTGAAACGTGCCACCTTTCAATACATGCGCTTTATACCGATATGGGTCATAAAAGTAGGCCGGCATATAGCCACTTTTGGTTCCTTTCTCCCAGCGAATGGCAAATAAATCTTCTCTTCCTTTGAAGAGGGAGCGAAAAAGTGATATATGGTTGCTGCTATTATCAGACATCTTTATGCATTCAATTCCTGTTATTGTTAGTTAGTCATAATTGAATAGACTAATAATTATGAACAGTTGACATTTGATATGTTCTGTTTGCCGCTGAGGCCTGTACTACCTGTTTCTTGTGCTTATTCGCGATTGCTTTACCGCCGTCATCTTTTGCATTCAAGTCCATAGCCGTTAGTCGATGCAGAATTGGTTGCTCTAATCGTTATCTTCATCGGAAACCAATTATAAATTCAGCTTCGCAGCTTTTTCTTTTATCAAAAGTTTATATTGATCTTTCAATTCCACCGGAAGAAAACTTATCGCTATAAACTGTATCCATTTCTCAATGCTGGTAGAAAATTTTTGATAAAGGTTTTCTATTGCCTTCTCATCCAGGATTTTAAAAGAGAATAAAACTGCATCAAAATCTTTCCGCCCTAATTTTCTTTTTTTCCCATTAAGATTCAATGCCAGTTCCTCGGTATCTCCTTTTACAATTAGCGCAGAAGCTACCATATCATACGCGGGTGCTAAAACATAGCCAGTTTGTGATTGTTTGATTAAAGAGAAATTCTTCAAATGCATATCGGCATTCCCGGTTAAAAAAGAAAAGATAACCTGCTCGAAGAAGTTGATCAGATCTAATCCTGGATTTTCAGAATATTTTAGAATAGCTTTTGCTATTTGTTCATACGACCCTTTGTATTTGTCTTCTGTCAACCGTTCTGTTAACTGGCACATATCTTCCATGTGCAACTTTGTTTTCTTCGCCCTGTCAATTCGTTTGGTAATGTAGGCAAGGCTTCCATTTTGCAACCTGATAAGAGAATGGGGTACTGTTGCAATACTTGACAGCTCCGCTAAGTGCATCGTCAGGTCTTCAACTTCCGGCAAGTGCGGGTATTGTTTTGTAGCAGGTTTCAATATATAGCCACCCCACAGGCCAACAATGGTAAACCTCCCGAGGTTTTTGGTTTCTGTATCACCTTTAGATGGTTTTTCAATATCAAGCGAAAGTTTGGGCTGTACACCGGTAACCGCTATTTGGCTTTTTATCACTTTCTCGCCCAATTCAAGCATTTGTTCTTCTGTGTAGGGCAACACAGGAGGCTGTGGTTTCCCAAACATCTTACGGCTACAGGCAGGATGGAAGTCAATCTGACCGGGCTCCAGTTTTTTATAGCAATATAAACAGCGCATTATCCTTCTATATTTTGTGTTTCAACTATACTCACCGCTCCAATGCAATCGCGGCAACAGACCAGTAGCAATCCCATTCTGTCCCGCTGGTTCAGTTTCCAGTTTTGTTCTGCTACTTCCAGGAGCCAACCCTCCGGTATCAGTCCATCAAAGAAGGGAAACATTACTGAACTAACATACCCTTTATCTGACAGTGGAAGCGTTAGACTTACCGCTTCGGCGCCCATCATTTGTAAATAATCCCGGTCATAAATAAAGTGGTACCCATCTTCGGTTTCAGATAGGTATCCTGCCAGTTTATCCTGCATAAAAACATTAGCTTTCCTCATTAATCAATGTTTGACGGTTTATGGGCACAGGGCCTAACTCGTGCCCAAATAATTTAAGCACCTGATTTACTTTATCCATTCGTAATGATGTTTTTCCTTGCTCCAGTTCTCTAATAAAACGAAGGCCTACCCCGGCTTTCTCTGCAAGTTCAGGCTGTGTGAGTTGCGCCTGCTTTCGTTTTTCTTTTAAAAATTCCGGCAATCTTCTAGTTAGGTTCATATTATACCCTTTGAGGTATAAAATTAATGCATTTACTTTAATTACACCCTATAAGGTATAAAATACCTAAATTATTGAATAATGTACCCAAAAGGGTATAAATAAACGAATAATACTTGGGATTCTAATGAAAAGTTTAATATATTGCACGAAAGTAATAAGCGGGGGCAACGCTAATTGCCAACTCGCCCCAGGCTATTGAGGAGCGACAGGTAACCTTCAAAAAAATGCACGAGAATGAGAACCCTACTTCAAGCAATAGCGTTTCAAAAGAAGATCAGGACACGCTGGATTATTTCAAATCTTTAAGGCAGGCTTTTACCGAACCCGAACTCTTACAGGTACTGGAGATCATCAGCACACTTTCCTATACCAAAGAATGCATTCCATCCGTGTTAGACCTACTAAAAGAAGATGGTGAAGGAGAAACAGAAAACTCGCAGGCGACAGAGGAAGATGTAATGGAAAATGCGGGCCGTTTCTAATTTTCTAACTCCATAAATCAAAAACAAAATAATAACCTATGAAAAAACAATTTACCGTTTCGGTCAAAGTTGCGGCCTACTCCCAGGCAGATGCCCAGGCAAAAGTGGACTTGCTACTACAAATGGGAGCTTTCATAAAGGACTTCAATGTAAACAACCTCGCTGGCTCCTTGCTTACGTCTCTTCTTACTTCAACAGTAGCCAAAGTATCTAATGGAATCGTTGAAAAAAGGCAAAAAGAAAAGGATAAAGAAAGTTTACAGCAGCTTGGCTTTGCCATAATCCCACCAAAGAAGAAAGAGAAGACTGCTACCCATTAAAAATACTATTTGCATTGATAATCAACATGTTATAAATTTGACTACCTATGAAAAACAAAAAGCAACCAACAAAAACAAGATTTAAAGATGTGACAGCAGCCGATATAAAAGCCTGTAAAGGCTACGAGGATATAAGCGATGAAATGGCACAGAAAATTGCCGATGCCATCCGGGTTTATACCGAGATCGTTTACAATTGCTTTAAGGAAGGAAAGTTAGAAGAACAAAAAGCCAAAGTCATATCCATAAGCAAAGAAGAATACAAAAAAGCAGCCTAATTCAAAATAGTACCGCTATGAGCGAATTAATCAATTTTAATCAATTTGGTAAAGGAACCAAAACAGAAAAGGTCAAAACCGGCAACTGCGTTATCTACACAAGGGTTTCTACCAAGGAGCAGGCGGATAATAATATGAGCCTGCAAACCCAGAGAAGGTATTGCGAGCAGTTTGCCCAAAAGAGTGGCTATACTATCATGGGTTATTTCGGGGGTACTTATGAAAGTGCCCAAACCGATGAACGCAAAGAGTTTAATAACATGCTGTCCTTCGTCAAGAAAACGAGGGACAAAATCTCCTACATCGTTGTTTACAGCGTGGACAGGTTTAGCCGTTCCGGAGCCAATGCGATCTATATTGCTCAACAGCTCAAAAAGGAAGGTGTGACCATTCTTTCCGTTACCCAGCCAACTGACACATCTACCGCCAGCGGGTCGCTTCAACAAAATATCCAGTTCATATTTAGTGAATACGACAATCAGCTAAGGCGGGAAAAATGTATTACAGGCATTAAGGAAGCCCTACTGAGAAGCGATTGGTGCCAGGGCCCACCTCTTGGTTACGAACGTGGCAAGGTAAACGGAAAGAAGTCATGGGTCGTGAACAAACAAGGGAAACTGCTCCAAAAGGCATTCATGTGGAAGGCAATGGAACAAGTTTCCAATGAAGAGGCAAGACAAAGACTGGCAAAGCTAGGGCTCAGGATTTCCCATCAACAGATGTCTTCCATTTTTCGCAATCCATTTTATTGTGGTCTGCTATCGCATAATCTGCTGGAAGGACAGGTGGTAGAAGGAGCTCACGAAAAGCTCATTTCAAAAGAGGTCTTTTTAAAAGTGAATGAAGTGCAGAATCGAAATGCTTATGGCTATACGACCACAGAAGAAAACGATGCTATCCCTTTAAAACGATTCTTACGCTGTGAAACCTGTGGCTGCTTTTTGAGAGGCTATTTGGTAAAAGCAAAGGGTATTCATTATTATAAATGCAATACCAAAGGCTGCAACTGCAATAGGAATGCTGAAGAACTTCATGATCAGTTTACTCATATCCTGGAGCAATACTCTTTAAATTCCAGCTCTTTAGCACCACTTATTAAACAGCAAACACTGGCAACTTACTTTAAGTTAACAGAAGAAGGAGAGGATGATGCGTCCATTTATGAAAACAGGCTGAAAGAGATTGATCACAACATTGAAAGACAAAAAACAAGGCTCAAAAAGGAAGAAATACCTTATGAGCTTTACCTGGAATTTGTGGCGGATTTTGAAAAAGAAAAGAAGAAAATAAAGGAAGAATTGACACCAGGCTCACAAGGGGTGTCGAACCCTGAATTGTGTGTTGAATTTGCCGTTACTTATTCCAGCAAACTCGCTCCGGTGTGGAGTTCTGCGAGTTACACCGATAAACAAAGGCTTCAATTTTTGCTCTTTCCGGAAGGAATTTTCTATAACCGGGCGGAAGACAGGTGTCGAACCACAGGGCTAAATGATGCTTTCGCCTACTTTGCAGTCCAGGAGCGGCTTTTACAGAAAAGTAAAAGCCGCAC
>JAEZLJ010000055.1 GCA_023415275.1 Bacteroidota bacterium | reverse complement strand
AAAAGAATCCAGGCTTTTGTCTTTTATCACCAAACTCCTTGTTGAAATCCCGGCTTTTCATTTTGTAAATAAAGTCACGGCTCCGGGCCTTAGGTTGGGTTTTACGGATCTCGTTCTTTTTCATATTCCAGGCTGCTTTTGTGATGCCGGGGAACAGATCCTTTACAGCCCACCTGAAGGTATTGGATGCCAGGCTAAAACTTGTAAACAAGTCCTTCATATCCAGTCCATAAGTTTTCATAAAGGCTTTCTCCATCAGGGTATCTGCCAAAGAAAAACCAATGAAATCATGGTATTGCTTGGTTGCATAGCTTCCCCTGGCGGTTTGTAATACATCAAAGCCAAACTCCATCCTTAGGTGTGAAGTCTTGTCTTCGGCATACGTAACCACCTTCCCAAACTTTTTTCCAACCTTAGGATATACCAATGGTACGGTGCGATTGGTGCCTAAAGGGTGCCCATAGGTATCAGCCGTATAATGACAAAGAGCACCTAAGGCAAAAGCATAATCGTTCAGGCTTTTTTGTTCATCCAGCAATGCCTGTACAAAATCACCGCTTCTGACATAGTGCACCAGGTTGGTAAACAAACTGCTGCCAAAAGGATAATACCCCATGTCCGGCGCTACTGCCCCCCCATAGGCATAGGCCTTGGCAGCCAATAGTTGCTCCCTGGTAGCCCTGGGGTATTTTTCTAATAAAAGAGGTGTTATGGTCTTTTCCCATAATGCGTCGACGATAGCCTCATGCGTCAACACAGAATAAGCGTGTCCGTAAAAGGGCAGGATAAGTGAAATGATCAATAAGTATTTCCGGGCAAATTTCATTCACCCTTATAATTGCAAATGAGATACCATCCCGCTAGTGGATACTACCCGGTTTTTATTTTATGGTGAAGTGCTTTAATGGCTGGCCTTGATGTAGCCCCAGCCTTCCTTTTGCTTGCCTATGATCTCATAGATACCATCTGGCACCACCTGCACCCCAGGGATCAACTGGGCTTTATCTACATTATTGTTCTTCATGGCAATGGCACAAACCTTAAAAGCCACATTAGGCTTTGCAGCCAATTGTTGCACAGCATTGGAAACCACCGACTTGTCTTTGGTAACCATATCCAGTGATTTACCATATAGTACCACTTCCAGGTTGGCATTGGGTTCACTTGCGGTGATCTCATTGATCCAGCGAACCACATTTTTATGATCAACCGAATCGCGGCTGGTAAGATCAAAAACCACTTTATAATCTTTTTGAGCCTGTAATAAAGAGGAAAAAGATAACAGGCTGATAAGAAAGATGATACTTTTCATGACCTGCAGGATTTAGTATAAAAAGTTACGATTTATACAGGGAAAGCTCCCGGATCAGCTTGTGTATAGTGGTCTAGAAGTGGATATAATTTGGATTTTGCTAGTAGGAATTGTTAAGGACTTTAGAAACGAGTCAAAATTTTTATTGTTTATCAATTAGTTATAAAGGTGCTTGTAAAAATACTCTCTCAAATTCTTGGGTTATATAGCATTGAGGCGGTACTTTTGCGCCTCAATTTTTAAAAGCGTCCGGGGGATGGCCCGGCACAAAAAACAAATCATGAGCAAATTACATTTTACAACCAAACATGCGAATGCGGCTACCGTACAACGTAACTGGTATGTTGTGGACGGTACCAATCAAACCGTGGGACGTATGTGCTCTCGTATTGCTGCAATTTTACGTGGCAAGAACAAGGCATATTACACCCCTCACGTTGACTGTGGCGATTACATTATCGTTACCAATGTTGACAAAGTGAAACTTACAGGAAACAAGATGGACGAAAAGGTTTATGATCGCTATACAGGTTACCCAGGTGGCCGTAGAGAAGAGATCGCCAAAGATCTTTTGAAGCGCAGGCCTGAAGTAATCATCGAAAGAGCTGTAAAAGGCATGTTACCTAAGAATCGCTTAGGTCGCCAGATGTATAAGAAATTATTTGTGTATGCCGGTGATCAACATCCTCACACTGCACAACAACCTAAAGAACTGAAGTTCTAAAATCCCAATTACTAATTCCTAATTACTAATAAATGGAAAAGCAAAAAAATAGTGTTGGTCGCCGTAAGGAAGCTGTTACCAGGGTATTTATCTCTCGTGGCACAGGCGCTATCACTGTAAACGATAAGGATTTCAAACAATATTTTTCACTGGTTTACCTGCAGAACCAGGTAACCAGGCCACTGCAAACTGTGGATGCCGCTGACAAATTTGATGTAAAGATCAATGCTGCTGGTGGAGGCGTTAAAGGCCAGGCAGAAGCTGCCATGCTGGGTATTGCCCGTGTGTTGGTAGAACTGAACCCTGAATTCCGCCCTGCATTAAAAGCTGCCGGCTTATTGAAACGTGACCCACGTTCTGTTGAACGTAAGAAGTTCGGTAAGAAGAAAGCCCGTAGAAGCTACCAGTTCTCTAAACGTTAATTCTATTATTCAAATTTTTATTCTAATAAAATGGAACAAAACACTTCCTTACAGCAACAACTCCTTGAAGCAGGTGTACATTTCGGTCACCTGAAGAAGAAGTGGAATCCCAAGATGTTGCCTTACATCTTCGCTGAGAAGAAAGGTATTCACATCATTGATCTTAATAAAACAGTGGAAGGCCTGCAGGAAACTGCTGCAGCCCTGAAGCAAATTGCCCGCAGCGGAAAGAAAATACTTTTTGTAGGAACCAAAAAGCAGGCAAAGGATATCGTTACAGAATGCGCACAGCGTGTGAACATGCCATATGTTACCGAGCGCTGGCTGGGTGGTATGCTGACCAACTTCAACACCGTTCGTAAAAGCGTGAAGAAGATGCAGAGCATTGAAAAAATGCTTGGCGATGGTTCTTTCGATTCTATTACCAAGAAAGAGCGTTTGACTTTAAGCCGCGATAAGGACAAAATGGAAAAAGTATTAGGTGGTATCGCTCAATTAGGACGTGTACCAGCAGCTTTATTCATTGTTGATATAGGCCATGAACACATTGCACTGGCAGAAGCAAAACGCCTTGGCATCACCACCTTTGGTGTGGTAGATACCAACTGTGATCCTAACAAGGTTGACTTCTCTATCCCTGCCAATGATGATGCTACAAAATCTATTGCTATCATAACTAACTACATCACTGCAGCTATTGCAGAAGGTTTGGCAGAACGCCAGGCAGCTAAAGATGAGGAAGGTGATGATTCAGCAACAGATGTTGAAAACGAAAAAAGAGCAGCCCGTTTAGAAGCCGAAGCACAAGCTGAAGGTGGACGTGGCCGTGGTGGCCGTGGTGGTCAGGGTGCTGGCACAGGACGTGGTCCTGGAGCTGGTGGCCGTGGACCTGGCGGTGGTGCCGGAGCTGGTGGTGGCCAACGTCGTCGCACTCCAGGTGGTGCCGGTGGTGGTAGCCGTGGACCAGGCGGTGGAAGAAGATAATAGTTCTTTATAGTAGTTGAAGCGTCGTAATTGCCTTTAACTCATCATATACAATGAACATCAGGCAAAGTGCCGGTATACATACTATTGGCACTTTGCTCATTTTCAAATTTTCAAATTGATTTACTATGTCAACTGTAACAATTACAGCCCAGGATATAAATAAACTTCGCCAGGCTACTGGTGCAGGAATGATGGATTGCCGTAAAGCTCTGACAGAAACCAATGGTGATTTTGAAGCCGCTATTGACTGGTTGCGTAAACAAGGTCAGAAAGTAGCTGCAAAACGCAGCGACCGTGAAGCTAAGGAAGGTGTGGTGATCGCCAGGACAACTGCCGATAATAAAACCGGTTTCATTGTTGCCATTTCCTGTGAAACAGATTTCGTTTCCAAGAACGCAGATTTCGTGGCCTTTGCACAGAGCATTGCTGATGCTGCTGTTGCTAACAATGTAAAAAGTGCTGAAGAACTGAATGAAGTATCTGTAAATGGATCAAAGGTTTCTGACCTGATCAATGATAAGCTGGCCTCTATTGGTGAAAAGATCGGCATTGCCCGTTTTGAAAGAGTGGAAGCTCCTTATGTAGCTTCTTATATTCACGGTGCTTACCGCATGGGTGTGTTAGTTGGTTTCAATAAGGAAGTTGGTGAAGCAGGTAAGGATATAGCCATGCAAATTGCGGCTATGAACCCTGTAGCTGTGGATGCTGACTCTGTACCTGCCGATGTGGTAGAACGTGAAAGAAGCATTGTAGTAGAGCAAATGAAGCAGGATCCTAAAATGGCAGGAAAGCCTGATGAAATGATCTCTAAGATCGCTGAAGGCAAGTTAAATGCTTTCTTTAAAGAAAGCACCCTGACTGCACAGGCCTTTGTAAAAGATAGCTCTAAATCTGTAGGTGATTATTTGAAGACCGTTGGCTCTGACGTAAAAGTTACTGAGTTCAAACGCGTAGCTGTAGGATAATCATTACGATCATATCATAAAAAAGAGCCTTTGACAGGCTCTTTTTTATTTCTGCTATGTGAGAGTATTCCAGGGAAGGTACGTTACTCAAAGAGATTATTGTTGCAATTTGATATCTGATACTCTATTTCCAACCTCACGAGCCAGCGCCAGGCCAGCCTGTATAGATCCTGCATAGTGAATGCCTCCATACAACCGGGAGATCCCTGCATCTTCAGCTGCAGCGAAGAAGGAGGAATAAGTCCTGGGGGCAAATCCCCTGAAATCACAAGCTGGTTATAATGCTTATGCCATTTTATACTTCACTTACGAACTTCGATAATACCGGTAAACTTTGAGCTGCACCGAAGCCCAGGCTGTAAATGGCAGTAATACAATAGCTAGATAACCAAACAGAGGTTGCAACATGAAAAACAATGCAGCAATAATAATTAGATACACAGGGTAGATTAATAGCAATAGAGAAGTAAGCACCGAATCATAATGTCCGCTTTTTTTAAAATACAGTTCGGTGTACGCCTTACATAAGTAATACAAGGGTGCATGCAGCATCCAACCTACTATAGCAGGAAGGGTTAGCAAATACCTTGTGTTACCTAACCTGTCGGGGAATAAAGAGTGTAGTTTCGCTTTATCGGCATCATCTATCTCATTTACCAACTGTGCCAATTGTTTTTGAAGCAATGAATTGAAATCAACAAGGTTTTTCCCGATGGAAGCAGCAGGATCAAGATCTTTTATATTTATAGGATCTCCGAATTTAATATGTACTTCCTTACCAAAGCTTTTGAAAGAGCTGTAATTCAATCCTACAGGAAGTACCACCAGTGGAATACCATTTTCCCAGGCACTTGTTGCGAGCCTGGCAGTTCCTTTTTTTAATGGCCTCAAATGCCATTCATTTTCACAACACCCTTCACTGAAGATCAACACAATACCATTTTCTTTAAAAGTTTCCTGGCAGGCAGCAAAAGTGGTATAGTTGTGCGTAAGGTTTTCAGCGCCCTCACTGGTCCGGTAAACGGGCAATAGCTGTATACTGCGTAAAAAACGGTTGATCCATTTATTTTTAAAAGCATCTCCCCTGGCTAAGGAATGTACGGGTTGGTCAAATAAAGTAGTCAGGATGATACCATCAAGAAATGAATTAGGATGGTTGGCAGCTAATAATAATGGACCATTGCAACTTAACACGTCCGGCTTATTGATGATTACCCTGGTGCAGTAGATCTTGATAGCCAGCCGTGCATATATTTTGGTCAGGTTGTATAACACCGGTGGAAAAATAGGTAATTAATGAAAACAATACTTTTTCGATATAAAATGAAGTATAAGTAATGATTGATTCTTCATTGTTATAAAGAACCAATCTCAATTCCTTAATTCCTCTTTTAATAAACAATGCAATGATGATTATCTGCATTCATCTATTTCATTCGCTTTACTTTTGCCGGAAATCTCAAGGCTAATGAAACTTTCACATCTTTCTGAAACACTGATCGGCTCTGAAATAGTAAAACTGGGTGGAGAAATTCGTGAACGCATCCGCAAGGGCGAACATATTTATAATTTCACCGTGGGTGATTTTAACCCCCAGATCTTTCCCATACCCAAGCAACTTGAAGATGAGATAGTGGAAGCCTATCGCCAGCGCTTTACCAATTACCCTCCCGGAGAAGGCAGCCTGGAGTTAAGAGAAGCTGTCAGCCGTTTTTCCAAAGAATACCAGGGGCTGGAGTATAATACAGATGAAATATTAATTGCATCGGGTGGCCGCCCTTTGATATATGCCCTGTTCCGTGCCATCTGTGATAAAGGAGACAAAGTGATCTATGCAGTTCCTTCCTGGAACAATAATCACTATGTTCATTTTGTAGAAGGCACTCATGTGGTAGTGGAGGCCAAGGCGGAGAATAACTTTATGCCAACCGCAGATGATTTGAGACCGCATATCAGTGACGCTGTGTTCATTGCCCTATGCTCACCACAAAACCCTACCGGCACTACTTTTCGCAAGGAAGAACTGGAACGCATTTGTGCTATGGTAGTGGAAGAAAATAAACGCAGAAGCGATACAGACAAAAAGCTCTATGTCATGTTCGACCAGATGTACTGGCAGCTAACCTACAATGGCATACAACATTTTGACCCGGTATCATTGAATCCAGAAATGAGACCTTATACCATTTACATCGATGCCATTAGTAAGGCCTTTGCCTCTACCGGGGTGCGGGTGGGTTGGAGCCTTGGCCCTGCACCAATACTAAATAAGATGAAAGCCATTCTTTCTCATGTGGGTGCATGGGCACCGATGGCAGAACAAAAAGCCCTGACACGCTTCCTGGCCAACAAACCCGCCATAGATGCTTACCTTGTTCATTTTAAAAGCGAATTGGAAGAAAGGCTTCGTCGTATTTATGAGGGCTTTGTAAGACTGAAAGAGAAAGGTTATGGTGTAGATGCAGTGTCCCCAGAAGCGGCAATTTACCTTACCATCAAAATTGATCTTGTTGGTAAACATACAGCGGGTGGGCAAGAGTTAAAAACGCAGAATGATGTGACTTCTTACCTGTTGCAGGAAGCAAGTTTAGCTGTGGTTCCTTTCTATGCTTTTGGTGCCGCCAAAACTTCTCCCTGGTACAGGCTAAGTGTGGGAACCTGTAAAAAAGAAGAAATAGATGAAATGTTACAGAAACTGGAAACTGCGCTTACCCAATTACGTTAATAGCATATAACGGTACATAAATGAAGAAGCGGTTCCAATGGAGCCGCTTCTTCTATATATTACTTTGTGTATGTTCAGTTCTTATTAACCAGGAAATAAAAAGGCTTTAGTGTGGTTTGCCCAATCGCTTTTACAATGGCTTTTGCCTTATCAGTGATCTTATTACGGGTGACCAGCTCATGCGCTTTACAAAACACTTCATTGCATTCAACTCCTACAAGGATTTTATGAAGACACTCTACTTCATGCTGCAAAAGGTCTTCGTTATAGACCTCGGTTTTATACAGTAAAAGCAGATCGCGATTGTAATTTTTCATTAATTACTCTTTTAGAATCCCTTTGATCCAGGGCAGCCGCATCCTTTGGTGCTTTTACTGCCATTACCGGAATAATAATTTTTACTACAGCCTGCTATGGTAATTGCGGTCAAGAACAATGCCATATAAATAAGTCTTTTCATAAGAGGTAGATTCGTTTCTAAATTAAACTATTTTACACGCCTTTTAGTATAGGATTAGGCCAAAAGTAGAAAAAATAACATGAGTCAGGGAATAACAACTTCGAAACCTACTGTCCTGGTAGCACCACTTGATTGGGGACTCGGACATGCCACAAGGGTTATTCCTATCATTCGCCGGCTCCAACAGCAGGAATGTAAGGTGATGGTTGCCGCCCGGGGACGAATCAGAGCTTTACTGGAACTGGAATTCCCAGGCACCCAAATGCTTGACCTGGAAGGTTATAGCATTCAATACCCTAATAAAGGCTGGATGTTCCCGGTAAAGATAGCTTCCCAGGTTCCGCATATCTTAGCCACTATCAAAAAAGAACATCAATGGTTGCAACAGGCAGTTTCGGCCCATCAAATTGATGCTGTGATCTCCGATAACCGATATGGTCTCTATCATCCTCGTATATCGACTATGTTCATTACCCACCAGTTACATATAAGAACCGGGTTGGGGTCACTGGCTGACCATTTAATGCAAAGACTTAATTATCAATACATCAACAAGTTTACCGAATGCTGGGTGCCTGATCACGCTCATGGATCCAACCTGGCCGGGTCACTTTCACATCCTTCAAGGCTTCCATGCGTTCCTGTACGTTATGTTGGCCCTTTAACCAGGTTTTCAGCTGATGCATGCATCGAAAAAAAGCATCTGCTGGTGGTATTGTCTGGCCCGGAACCCCAACGCACTGTTTGGGAAGAAACTATCCTGCACCAATTAAAAAGTTATAAACGACCTGTGGTCCTTGTGAGGGGCTTACCAGGGTCCCGGGAACTTCCTAAACTGCCAGAATTTATCCAGGTATTCAATCATCTGCCTGCGCAGGAACTTGCAGAGGTAATAAGTTCAGCTTCTTATGTTATCAGTCGTTCGGGTTATAGCACCGTCATGGATTTACTGACTATGCAAAAGAAAAGCATACTGGTGCCTACACCGGGACAGGCCGAACAGGAATACTTAGCCGGGCACCTGATGCAAGAGAACCTGGCACTCTGCATTCCACAGAACAAGTTTCACTTAACTGGGATACTGGACCTGGCAAATAGTTTTCCTTATGCATCGATAGCCGCAGACAGTAAACTTGATGAGATATTGACTGAATTTATTCAAACGGTGACAGCAAACATTATAACAAATAATAAGACAGATAAACCAGATACATTTTACGAACTATGAGAACAGTGACGAAGGCACATATAGCTGTACTGTTGACCAACTTATTCTTTGCCGCCAATTACAGTTTGGTCAAAAGGATTTCACCTTCATTGGTAGGTCCTTTTGCAGTCAACCTGTTCAGGGTGGGTATCAGCCTGGTATTATTCTGGGGCGCCTGGATACCTGGTAGTTCATCAGCCAGGATACGCCGTAAGGACTGGACACGCTTTTTCTGGTGCGCTCTTGCCGGAGTAGCTATCAACCAAATGCTGTTTATCAAGGGGTTAACCCTCACCTCGACTATCCATGCCTCCTTACTGACCCTTGTAACACCCCTGCTTGTCACTGTATTCGCCTTATGGGTACTGAAGGAGCAATTCACTGTCTTTAAAGCCCTGGGCCTGGCCCTGGGTATAGGAGGCTCTGTATTGATCATTATGCAAAAAGAAGCGGGCCAGGAAGGCTCCAATTATTTATGGGGCGACCTGCTTATTGTAGTGAATGCAATTGCTTATGCTATTTATTTTATCCTTGTAAAACCGTTGATGCAGACCTATAGTCCGCTGCATGTCATCCGGTGGATCTTTACCATTGGCTTTATCATGATGCTACCTTTTGGATGGAACCAGGTAGCTGTAATTGACTGGAGCCTTTTCCATTGGCAGGATTATACGGCCTTGCTGGTAATAGCCATTCCGGGAACCTTCTTTGCCTATTACTTCAATGCCTATGGCATACAGCATATTGGAGCAGGTGCTACAGGCACCTACATCTATACCCAGCCTGTATTTACGGTATTGATTGCCATTCTTTTTCTGGATGAAACTTTTACCTGGCAAAAAGGAATTGCGGCCCTCCTCATTTTTAGTGGGGTTTACCTAGTTAGTTTTAAAAAGAAAACAAATGCTATCAGCAAGAGTTAAACTCCAATGTTGCCTGGATAATCAAAGAAAAGGAATTGCTTTTCGGCATTCATAAATTCTTTCCAGTCCTTCACATCAGCCTGCACGGCAAATACACTGCAGGTAGGCATATCATCTATGCGTACCTGGGTGAGTGAGTTGGCAAATTCAGTTATGCCCGGATTGTGCGAAAAAAGGGCAATGACATCATGCTTCTTTTTGGTATCCTCAATGGTTTTTACAAAGCCTTCGGTATTGGCCATATATAGATCTTCTACTTCCTTGATGTCATCTTTCTTTAAATCGAATTCTTCCACAAAGTATTTGGCAGTCTTACGGGCACGCTTGGCTGTACTGGAGATAAACTGGTCAATAGATAATCCTCTTTTTTTGATTCTCTTAGCCATTTCGGGAGCATCTTTCTTGCCCCTGTCATTCAGTGGACGATCGATATCACTAAGGCCGGGAGCATCCCAGCTGCTTTTGGCATGGCGTATAAGGAGAAGGGTTTTCATATAATGAAATTAGTAATAGCAATCCAAAGTTGAAAGAATCCAGGCAATGAAGCGTTATCGCAGGGGACTACAATAGATCATGTTTACCGAACCTTTTTTTAAGCTGGCCAGAAAACCTGGAGCAGCTTAAAAGGGTCACAATGAAAATATGACATCATTTAAAAAGTACTGGACGTAAGTTATACTAATTAATATCCCCTGGCATTCTTTCCTTCCATGTAGTTAATAAAGGCAGTGTTCACTACACGGTTACCCCCCGGCGTTGGATAATTACCGGTGAAGTACCAGTCTCCTAAGTTATTAGGACAGGCCTCATGCAAAGATTCAATGGTTTGATAGATAACATCCACAGGTATCTGTAATCCTTGCGGTGTGATCAACTCAGCGATCTTCTTAGTGATCTCTTCGTTAGTAAAAGATTTATAGATCTGCTTCACTACGTTCACTGTATGCAACTGGTTGTTGCGGTGCAATTCCTTACACTGGTCATACAACTCTTTCAGAGTATCTTCTTTTCCTCTTTCTTTCAGCAAATGAACGGCTGCATTAAAGGCAATGAAATCTCCCAGCTTGCTCATGTCAATGCCATAGCAATCAGGATAACGGATCTGTGGTGAGGAGGAAACGACAATGATGCGTTTGGGTTCCAGCCTGGCTAGCATCCTGATGATGCTTTCACGAAGTGTCGTACCCCTTACTATGGAATCGTCTATAACCACCAATGTATCTACTCCCTTTCGAACCGTGCCATAAGTAATATCATATACGTGCTGCACCATTTCGTTGCGGTTCACATCTTCAGTGATGAAAGTTCGCATCTTCACATCCTTGATGGCAATCTTCTCCATGCGCACCTTACGGTTGATCATCTCGTGCAGCTTCTCAGGGTCCACATTGTTGCCCCAGGAGGCAATTCGTTCTACCTTGATTTTATTAAGGTAGTCTTCGCAACCTTTACTTAATCCATAAAAGGCCACTTCAGCAGTATTGGGAATAAATGAAAATATTGTGTTCTTCAGGTCAAAGTCCACCGCTTCCAGCACCTGCTTGCTCAGGTTATAGCCAAGGCGTTGACGCTCCCTGTAAATCTTTTCATCACTACCACGGGAGAAATAAATACGCTCAAAGCTGCAGGCCTTTCTTTCTTTAGGCTCAATTATCTGTTCAATCTTTACCTCCCCATTTTCCAGCACAATGAGAGCTTTTCCGGGCAATAGTTCCTGTACCTCGTTCTCCCCCACATTAAAGGCAGTGCGGATAGCTGCCCTTTCTGATGCGGCTACTACCACTTCGTCATTGATGTAGTAATAAGAAGGCCGTATGCCATGTGCATCCCTGAATACAAAACCGATTCCGTTGCCAGTGGCACCACCTACATGAAAACCTCCATCAAATAAAGGAACCGCCTTTTTTAACACACTTACAATATCCAGCTCCTGCTGATTAGACTCGTCCGCCTTCACAATGAAATGATAGAGCACTTCCATCATTGCCGCGAGGTCACTTTGTTTTTGAAACTCTCCGGGGTCCATGTTCACCAGCTCAAACAATTCGTCTGTATTTACCAGGTTGAAGTTGCCTGCCAGTGCCAGGTTGCGGGAAGGAATGGTGTGTCTTTTGATAAAGGGATGGCAAAACTGCACATTGTTTTTTCCCTGTGTACCATAACGCAGGTGACCAAGTAACAATTCGCCCAGGAAGGATAAGTGCCCTTTCATCAAACCGGGATAATTGCCTATCTCAGGATTAAACTTTTGCAGTTCATTGAACTCTTCACCTATCTGTTTAAAAATATCAGCTATGCTTCCTGTTTCTGCACTCCTGATACGGGAAAGAAAAGGATAGCCCGGTTCTACATTTAACTTCACAGCCGCAACACCCGCACCGTCTTGGCCCCGGTTGTGCTGCTTTTCCATTAAAAGATAGAGTTTATTCAGACCCCACAATACGGAGCCATAGGTTTGCTGGTAGTAAGAGAAGGGCTTGCGTAAACGAATAAAGGCAAGACCACATTCGTGTTTTATTGCGTCGCTCATTGGAAGAAGCGCAAATGTAGTTTGTTTTCTGTTAAGCGCAGGTTACACTTAGCCAACCAATACCAGGATTATATGGTAGAATAATCTAAAGAATTGCGGCAGAGCCACTAATTAAATAAGTTTGGAGGGAGGGAGAGGGTGCAAATATTACTGGCATAGACACTTTTAAACAACATCCTTCTCCAGGTGAAGAAATGATCTCTTTTTTGCCACCAAAAAGTTCTGCCCTGTTGCGGATATTGGTAAAGCCCAGCCCCTTACGGACGGTTTTTCTGTCAAAACCCTTTCCGTCATCTTTTATTTCCAACAAAACGCTTTGAATGGTGCTTTTTAATATTACAGATATATTGTTTGCTTCCGCATGCTTAGCAATGTTGTTCAACTGCTCCTGCACAATTCGGAAAAGCGTGAGCTTTTGATTCTCCGGAATATTGATCTCGTCAAAATCATCATAATTAAAATTAATACGGATCAGTTGTGCTCTACTGAATGATTCCGTTAACTCGGTAATTGACTCTACCAACCCCAGGTCGCTTAAAGTATGGGGCAACAAAGATCGTGACATAGCCCTAATCTCATTAATGGCATCACCCACTCCCTTTAAGGCCATATTCACCATCTCAAGCGTGGACTCATTAGCAGTACTTTTTGCCAGGTCAAGGAATAGTTTGATGGTAGTTAATTGCTGCCCGATGTTATCATGCAGTTCTTTACCGATCTCCCTTCTTTCTTTCTCCTGCCCATCCAGTGTTGCCTGTGTCAGTTGTTTTTGATGGCGCATGCCATCAGCAAGCAATTTCTTTTCCTGCTTCTTTCTTTCGGTAATATCGGCTACAGAACAAAGAACATGCTGCACTTGCCCATTCTCATTCAGTATGGGTTCTGCACTGATCAACAGCCAACTCCGCTCCTTTTTTTGCGGTTGCCACACACCCATTACTACATCCTTCACCTGCTTGCCTGTTTGCAGTGCTCTATAAGTAGGTTGATTAATGGGAGGAATATTTTTTCCTTCCTCGTTCACCACATCAGTGTACACATTCCATATTTGCTTACCGACCAGGTAATCCTCCTGCACTTCCAAAATATCTGTCAGGGCCTTGTTACATAGTATGGTTTTCCCTTCGGCATCCTGCATCATTACACCTATTTGCAGGTCTTTGATCAATGCCCTAAAGCGTTTCTCACTTTCCTTCAAAGCATCAGCGGCCTGCTTGCGCAAGCTGTCGTCGTGAAAATATATGACTATACTGTTAATGTAAGGATTTCTCAACAGGTTGTGCCCCCGTACCATACACCATACCCACTCACCCGTTTTTTTGCGCAGCCTTACCACGATATATTTGATCTCAGGGTTTTCTGAAATCTCCCTTTGAAAAGATTCCATGGCCCAGGCAATATCATCCGGGTGAACGAACTCAAATCCGTTGCGTCCTATAACCTCAGCCGATTCAAAACCCAGCACATTCTTTACCGAAGGAGAGCTAAAACATATATTTCCATTACCATCCAGAAGGATAATGCCATCAAGGGAGTCAGATATCAGGGTGCGGTAAAACTTTTCGCTTTTCTGTAGTTTATTTTCTATTTCTTTCCTGTCTGTTATATCACGGCCTACATACACATAACCCAACCTGTTAAGATCGTGAAAGATCTTCTTTACCGTAAAATGGAAGTAGCGGGTATTGCCATTTGGCGTTTTTATCGATATTTCGCCATTCCAACTCCCAAACTTTACCAGGGTTTCACTGAACAGTTCAAAACCTGCGGATTGAAATAGTTCAGGCATGGTACTATTGATCCTTGAACCCCGTGCTGCACTTTCTGGAAGGCTGTAATGATCTTCGGCAGCTTTGTTCCAGGCCTTAATGATAAAATTGTTATCAGTGGTAATAATAATATCCGATACATTATCCAACACAGTAGCCTGGTAGCGTAATTTTTCTTCGGTTTGCTTTTGCTCCTCAATATCTACCACAGATCCAATAAAGCCTACAAAAGTCTGTTCATTCAGAAACCGTGGAATGCCTGTGTCCTGAATCCATCGATATTCTCCTTTATGGTTCAAGATCCTGTACACCATTATCACCGGGCTCCTGCTCTCATAAGCCGCCAGGTATTTATTCAGAGAAGGCACCAGGTCGTCGGGGTGTACTAATGACCTCCACCCTTCAGAATTGTATGCTGTGATATCCTTCCCCGTAAAGTGCTTCCACTTTTCGTTCAGGTAGGTGATCTTATTGTTTTCATCCGTCATCCAGATCATTACTGGTGCGGAATCAGCCATTTCATTGAACCTCTTTTCACTTTCCCTGATCCTCGATTCTGCTTTTATCCTTTCAGTGATATCTGTAGCTGTTACCAGCAAACCCATGGATTTATTATTACACTGCAGAACTTTATAAGTCATGATCAGGAATACTTCCTGGTTATCCAATGGTCTGGTAAAATAGGCCTCACCTTTCCATTCACCGTGGGCTTTTATGATCTCACGTACCTCTTGTACGCTATGGCTCTTATACTTTAACTCCAGGAATTCCTTTAACTGTCTCCCGATAATTTGTTGAGCAGGTATACCGGTTATCTTTTCCGCAGCTTTGTTCCATGTAAGGGGCCTGTAATCAAGATCTGCAGCAACCAGTATATCAGAAGTTTCCTCTACCAAATGAGCCAGCAGGGAATTATTCTCTTCTATCTGCCTTCTTACAGTAACATCTCGTTGCGAACCCCAAATTCTTTTCAGATGTCCATTCTGAACAATGCCTATTAGGTTGGTCAGAAAGTAACGGGTATTACCCTGCGGGTCCTTATCCTGTAATTCGGCATTGAGCAGTTTAAAATCATTGTCAATGAACCGCTGTATAAAATTCACTGTCCCTGCTTCATCCATCTTTAAAAGATCGCGCAGGTAGAATGTTTTGTTTGTTCCCAGGTCTCTTAGCCACATGGCTTCCATGGCAGCATTGCACTCCGAGATATAACTATGTTCATCCAGGTGCATGACCATTTCCTGAGCAGTTGCCGAAATATCGATTGGTATTTTTAATTCCTTACAAAAGATACCAGCGACACTTTGCTCAATAAAGGTCTTGTAACGATCATTCTCCTCCTCTATCAGCTCCTTCAAATGAACTTTATCAGTTTGGTCAATAGCTGTGACCTGGTAGTATTTAATATCTTGGATGTAAAGCGTAGAAAGGTGCAGGTCCACCGCAATTTCATCACCCTGGTTATTGTGATGATAAAAGCTTCCGGAAAAAGATCCAGCTTCACTCAGGCAGTCGGAGAGCTTATGAATAAAATTAAACCGGTGATTCTCAGAAAACAAGTCCAGGAAATTGCTGCGTTCCATTAGGGGTACGGAATACCCGTACAGGCGCGAAGCTGCAGCATTGGCAAATACAATGGCAAAGCGATCAGCTTCAATGATCCATAAGGGAAGCGGATGCGATTCCAGCAGCAATCTTTCGGATGCAGATAAAAGGGATGTTTTCAGGGAAGAGGACATGGATTATTGGATGGATTTACACGAAGCCTGCAATAATCTTTAAAAATACACCCTGACTTCAAAAATATAAAGGAGGCCGGCATTTAATTACGGCCACTAAAGGTTTTCCATTAGTGGGCAAAGCAATAAAGGCAGCAATAAACCCTCACAAACAGGGAGAAAACAGCGGAAAAAGCATATTGATGGCAATTCCTGGCACCAATTTCTTTATTTAGCAGCAGTATTGACTTGTGAAACGCTGAATTTTTTCAATTGTGGGCAATCAGCAGTCCCCGGATCTATCATGATGTAATAGGTAGGAATATTTGCTTTCAACCATTTATCAAGTGCCTGGTATTTCTTTTCTTCCAATGCAGATTGCGATATACGGTTATAATCATCTCTTAGGTTAAGACGGTGAGGCTCCGACTTGGATTTTAAGTAAAGGATGCGTACGCCTTTCTTGCCTCTTTCATCTGCAAATACAGTAGGCTGTGAATATTCTCCAACTTTGATCTTATCCAACATAGCCACAATATCCTTATCCAGCTCGTCGATACGGTTATATGCATCGCCATCGCCACTGATAATATAAGGTCCTGCATATTTGGCCTGCTCATCCTCACTATATTTACCCGCTGCATTATTAAAATCTATGGTGCCTGCTATTAGCTTTGCTCTCACAGAGTCTAGCTTGGAAATGCTGGCATTCAATTCAGCATCAGTAATGGGTGGGATACGTAAAATATGGCGGATCACGGCATCATCACCATTCTTTTGTACCATTTGGATAATGTGGTAGCCAAATTTAGTTTTGATCACATTGGAGATCTCACCTTCCTTAAGACGGAAAGCTGCTGCCATAAAAGTAGGATCCCATTGCTTTTCATTACGGTTGATCTGGTATTGACCGCCTCTGTCCTTTGAACCTGGATCTTCAGAATATTTTTTAGCGGCCTGCTCAAAAGAGATCAACCCACTTTGAATCTGCTTTTTATAATTTGCCAGTTCGTCCATTACATATTTCTCCAGGTCGTGTGAAGCCTTGGGATATACCACGATCTGGCCCAACTCTACTTCTGATTCAAAAAATGGTAAACTGTCTTTGGGATAGCGGTCAAAAAAAGCCTTAACCTCTGTAGGTGTGATCTTGATGTTATCAACGATTTTGCGCTGCATAGCCTGGGCCAGTTTGCTTTCTTTAACAGACTCACGGGCATCGTCTTTGATCTGGTAAATAGTTTTACCGGCAACTGATTCCAGGGCTTCCTGCGTTCCGTATTGACTAATGAAATAGCGCACCCGCTGATCCAGTTCTGCTTCCACTTCTTCATCTGTTACAGGCAAAGAATCTTTTTGAGCCTGCAGCATTAGTACTTTCGAAACCAATGCCTGTTCCATGATAGAGCATTCTGCATTTTCCGGCACTGTAGCTCCTTGCCTTGACATATCAGCTATGGCATTGTGGATATCCGATTGCAGGATGATCTTGTCACCTACGATGCCTACAATTTTATCAGCAACGATTTTCTTTTGTTGTGCAAAAGAAGCGATCGTCATCGTACCAAGGCCAAGGAAAAGCAGAGCGAACTTTTTCATACAGATCAAATGTTGCCAAAAATAACTTTTACAAATAAGAATATGAGTGACAAAACATGGATTAACAAAGTCTTTGAATATACTGGTCCAATTAAGCTTTAAGACTTTAATAATAGGTAAATCATAAAAAATTGTCCAATTCCTTTTCTTAATGACCAACTATATCCAGCTCAGTATTGAATAAAAATATTGTTAGAAGAAAAAAAGTGCGAACCCCTTTTCACCTATGCACATAAAAAAAACCCTATCATTTCTAACGGGGTTGATTTAAATAAATAGGGCAGCTAACATATTTTACCCAGCGCCGAATGGCGGGACTCCCGCCCTGCAGTTTATGGCATACTTAGGAGTGACAGAACATGAGGAAAAGGCACATCAGTTAGGTGCATAAAAAAACCCCTATCATTTCTGAAGGGGTTGATTTAAATAAATATGGCAGCTACCTACTCTCCCGCATTTTGGTGCAGTACCATCGGCCATGAGGGGCTTAACTTCTCTGTTCGGTATGGGAA
>JAEZLJ010000139.1 GCA_023415275.1 Bacteroidota bacterium | reverse complement strand
AAGCCGCTCCTAACTCCACACTGGTTTTCAGTGCTGCCGGTTACCAAACCGCAGAAGTGAACATCAAAAATCAATCTTCTGTTTCTGCAAGTCTAAGTGCGCAATCCAGCCTCAACGAGGTAGTGGTTACCGCCCTGGGTATTCGTAGAACCAGGAACCAGACACCCTATGCTGCTCAGCAGGTGACTGGGGAGGAAGTGAGCAAGACCCGTAATGCCAACTTTGTACAGAACCTTTCTGGTAAAGTGGCCGGTTTGGACATTCGCCAAACCAATACTATGGGCGGTTCCACCAACGTGATCATCCGTGGTACCAAGTCTATCACCGGTAACAACCAGGCATTATTTGTGGTTGACGGTGTGCCTTACAGCAACAGCAATACCAATACTGCCAATCAGAGAACGGGTAGGGGTGGTTATGATTACGGTAATGCCGCTGCTGATATCAATCCTGACGATATTGAATCTGTAACTGTACTGAAAGGTGCTGCAGCCAGTGCCTTATATGGTTCACAGGGTTCTAATGGTGTGATCCTGATCACTACCAAGAAGAACGCACGTGGACTGGGAATTACTGTAAACTCAGGTGTTACCGTAGGCAAGGTTGACAAATCAACTTTTGCTACTTACCAGAAAGAATATGGTGCAGGCTATGGTAAATTCTATGGTCCTGATGAAGACCAGTGGTTCAATGAAGCTGATGTGAATGGCGATGGAATCGTTGACCTGGTAGCTCCTTTCCATGAGGATGCTTCCTATGGTGCCAAATTCGATCCTAACCTGATGGTGTACCAATGGGATGCCTTTGATCCTACCTCTCCTTATTTTGGAAAAGCAAGACCCTGGGTAGGCGCTGCCAATGACCCAACCAGCTTTTTCCAGACACCGGTTTCCTCCAACCAGAGCATCTTCATTGATGGTGGTTCTGACAAAGGCTCCTTCAAATTGGGATATACCCGCAATGATGACAAGGGCATTTTGCCAAACAGCAAGATCAGTAAGAACCTGGTAAACTTTGGCGGCACCTATAATATCACACCTAAGCTGACTGCCGGTGCTACTATCAATTTCACCAATATCAATGGCCTTGGCCGTTATGGTACTGGATATGACGATAAGAACCTCATGACCAATTTCCGCCAGTGGTGGGAAGTGAACGTGGATGTGCAGGAGCAGAAAGATGCGTATTTCCGTAACAGGGACAACACTACCTGGAACTGGAAAAGCCCGAACAGGCTGATCGCCAACTTCTGGGACAACCCTTATTTCACAAGGTATGAGAACTATGAATCTGATTCCCGCAACCGTTACTTTGGTGTGGCCAACCTGAATTTTAAACCAGTTGAATGGTTGAATATTATGGGAAGGGCTTCTCACGACGGATTCGATGAATTGCAGGAAGAAAGACAGGCTGTTGGAAGTGTGACCACTTCTTCTTACTCCCGCTACAACAATGCTTTCAGGGAAACGAACTTCGACCTGATCGCCAACATGGATAAGAATATCACTTCAGATATCAATTTCAAAGCCTTGTTAGGAGGTACCCTGAACAAAAGGCATAATGAAAGCATCCGTGCCGTAACCAATGGTGGCCTGATCGTTCCAAGAGTATATGCTCTGTCAAATTCCCTGAATACTCCAAATGCACCAGTAGAATTTGATGGCAGGAGAGAGGTGCACAGCTTATATGCTGGTGCTACTTTCAGCTGGAGAGACATGATCACCCTTGATGGAACCATCCGCCGTGACCAGTCTTCTACATTACCTAAGGATAACAATACCTATTATTATCCTTCAGTTTCTGCTGGCTTTACTTTCTCTAAGTTACTGCCAACAGCCACCTGGTTGAGCTATGGTAAATTAAGAGCCAACTATGCCCGTGTAGGTAATGATGCTCCTATCTATAGTGTATATGATTCTTATGTAGGTATTGCTCCTTTTGGTGGCAATCCACAGGGATCAGTAGCAGGAACCAAGAACAATCCTAACCTGATGCCTGAGTTAACGGGTAGCTTTGAAGCTGGTATTGAAATGGCTTTCCTGAAAAACCGTGTTGGTTTTGACATGAGCTATTACCGTTCTAAAACAGATGACCTGATTACCCCTGTGATCTTATCAACTGCTACCGGTTACAACTCTAAATTCCTGAACGCTGGTTCTATTGAAAATAAGGGTATCGAGGTTTCAGCATTTGGTACGCCTGTGAAGACTACGGACTTCTCCTGGAATATCAATGTGAACTGGTCTAAGAACAGGAATAAAGTTCTTGAACTGTTTGAAGGTGCTGAAAACCTGGTACTGGCCGATTTCCAGGCTGGTGTTACATTGAATGCTACATTGGGTCAACCTTATGGAACCATTCGTGGAGCTAACTACGTGTATAAAGATGGTCAGAAAGTGGTAAGCCAGACAACCGGTCGTTATTTACTTTCTTCTACTTCCAACGAAGTGATAGGTAATGCCAACCCTGACTGGGTAGGTGGCATCAACAACAGCTTCCGTTACAAAAACCTTTCTTTAAGCTTCCTGGTAGATACCAAACAAGGTGGCGACATCTTCTCCCTGGATATGTATTATGGAATGGGTACAGGTTTATACCCTGAAACTGTTGGTCTGAATGATCTCGGTAATCCTTCACGCAACCCAATTGCTGAAGGCGGTGGTATCATTCTTCCTGGTGTGGATGCAGATGGCAAACCAAACACAAAGCGCCGTTCAAACTCTGAGGGTACTTTAGGGTATCGTCAGCCTACTGCCGGTTTTGTTTATGATGCCAGCTACATCAAGCTGAGAGAAGCCATCATTAGTTATTCATTGCCTAAATCAGTAGTTTCTAAATTGAATCCATTTAAAGGAATTGATTTGTCACTGATCGGAAGAAACCTTTGGATCATCGACAAGAATATCCCTTATGCTGATCCTGAAGAGACCATCAGCTCGGGCAATCTGCAGGGATACCAAAGCGGTGCTTACCCAACTACAAGGACTTTCACCTTTAACGCTAAATTCAGATTCTAATCAAATGACCATGAAAAAAATCATATATTCCTTAGCAGCCATCATGCTCATCACGATGGCTTGCACTAAGGATCTTTCGAGCCTGAACGTGGACCCGAAGAATCCTGCCACATTGCCCTCATCGGCATTTTTTACCAATGCGCAACGTTCCTTAAGCAATACCCTGACATCATCAAACGTAAACCTGAATATTTTCAGGTTGATCGTTCAGCAATGGCAGGAAACACAGTACCCTGAGGAAAGCCAGTATGACCTTGGCACAAGGGAGATCAATGATGCCACCTGGAACGCTTTGTATCGCGATGTGATCCGTGACCTCAGGGAAGCCAAAGCCCTGATCCCTGCAGATGTTAAAGATGCAGATGTACAAAAGAACAGGCTGGCAGTTACAGAGGTAATGGAAATCTATTCCTGGTATTACCTGGTGACCACCTATGGCAACATTCCTTATACTGAAGCGCTTGATATTGAAAAGCCTTTCCCTAAGTATGATGATGCCAAGACCATTTACAACGACCTGTTGACACGTCTTGATGCAGCTAATGCCAACATCAATACCGGCGCTGAAGGTTTTGGAGGCGCTGATCTTGTGTATAGCGGAAACATGACCAAATGGAAAAAGTTTGCCAATTCATTAAAGCTTAAAATGGGAATGACCATTGCTGATGATGATGCTGCGCAGGCTAAATCTGTTGTGGAGTCTGCTGTAGCCAGTGGTGTATTTACTTCTAATGCAGATAATGCTACTTTAAAGTATCAGAATGTTCAGCCCAATACCAATCCTATCTGGGTGGACCTGGTAAATAGTGGACGTGATGATTTTGTGGCTGCAAGTACTTTCATAGACAGCTTGCTGGCCCACAATGATCCACGTATTGACAACTTCTTTACTACAGATGCTACAGGTGGATATTCAGGTGCCGAACCTGGAATGCAGTCGGCTTATGAGCCTAACTCACACGTGCATCCTGATATCACTAAGCCAGAATTTCCTGGACTGTTACTGGATTATGCAGAGACAGAATTGTTCCTGGCCGAAGCGGCACAACGAGGATTTAATGTAGGTGGCACGGCTGCTACTCATTATAATGCCGGTGTTACTGCTTCCATAGAATACTGGGGTGGCACTGCTGCTGAAGCTGCCGCTTACCTGGCGCAGCCAGGTGTGGCTTACAATGCAGCCAACTGGAAAAAGAGCATTGGTGTTCAAAAATGGATCGCCCTTTATAACAGGGGTTGGGATGCCTGGATAGAGTGGAGAAGACTGGATTATCCACAACTGGATCCAGCTCATGAAGCTTTATCAGATATCCCTGTTCGTTTCCCTTACCCGGTAAATGAGCAGAATGTGAACCGCGCTAATTTCGAAGCCGCTGGTGAAGCCATTGGTGGAGATGATGTATCTACCAAACTATGGTGGGATAAGTTTTAACTTTCATGATCTTTTATAAAAAAAAGACCGCCTGAATGGGCGGTCTTTTTTTATAAGTCAAAAGGAAAAAGTAAAAATTCAAAATTTGAGGGTCGCTTATGAGTAGTTAGTATGATGAGAATTAAAAATGTAAAATGTAAAAATGAAAAAGGCTTAGGTCAAAGATGCCTATAGATTTAGATTGTCTTATACTACATGTAGATGCTTTTATGTAGAAGGAGCAACCCACAAGGCGTACCTACGGCACGCTGTTCTAAATCAATCAGCTTGCTACCGACAAAATGTTCCTACGGAACATGAAGTGATATTCTTCCTGTCTTGCTTTTGTTTCTTAATTCGGCCAGGTCGGCTAAAGAGAAATAAGGCTGGCCTCTAATACATGATACACTCCCTCCATATTATAGATTGATTAATAATTGTAGTATTGATTTAACTAATACTACTCGCATCCTTTCTACCATGTCCCGTAGGGACATCTGGTAGGTAGAAACAAGTTGAAGAATGCCATAGCGTGCCTTAGGTACGCCTTGTAGGCTCATCATCCTATTATAAGTATAAATGCACATGTAGTACACCGTTAGTATAAATGTGCAACCTGCTCATAAAATCTATTCAATTAAACAAACGTAGTGCTTCTAATCACCCGGGGTCGCCGCCGGCTAGCAGGGCTATCGCCAATGGCAGACCCCGGGCGGACATCCAGGTAAAAATCCATTCTCCAACTCAAATACTGATTGCAATAAATGAACTTCTAGCCTTGTCATACCGAGGCACGAGGTATCTATGGTAACCACCCAAAACACGTTTTATTATTAAAGTCTCTTGAACCTGTATGTTTATATGCAAAACAGTTTTTACAACAACTGAAAAGCCGTTTCTATTGCAGTCCAAAGATCCCTCCTTCGTCGGGATGACAGCTGCAAGGGTTTACAATATTCAGTCAGTCTTTATTCGAAGACTTTTGTTATAATAGTTATCGCAATAGGCGATGATGAGATATAGCATACACTCTACTACCTAAGACATCAATTAACCATTAACCTTTTACAATTGACAATATCTACGGCCATTGCAATAAATTATAATCTTCCATCTAAAGAACCATAAACAAGAAACAATAAACCAGAAACAAGCCTATGCTGCATGTTTGAGCAGAAACAGTGGTATCCTATAATCCTTTGGAAACTCTCCTTCAAACCTGATGGTCCAGTTATAATCATCCATATAAAGATGTAAGAACTCGAGTTCTTCTTCATTTAAAGGTGCAGATACTTTAATATCGAGCTTGTTCTTAACCTTCTTTACCTTTTCTGGCCTTGGCTCACTGAGCCTGGTAGCTAGTTCTTGATCAAAAGAGTCCAGCAATAGGTTAAACTGTTCACGGGTAAGGGAAATGCGCTTTTGCTCTTCCAGGAAAGAGTACAAGGCAATCAATACATCTTTCTTTTCCATACCCTGTTTTAGGCATATTAGCGATAGTGTCCTTACCTGTTTGAACAAATGCGTATATCTTCTCTTTACAGGCACAAAACGGTATAGAATGGAAGACATAATGTTTCCCTGCTTAAACCTTTCGGCACTTCTCCTGCTGCCCTCAAAGGCTGGATCATTCCAGAAGCGCTTGGTGTCCACTCCAGGTAATAGCCTGGCTAAATACCCATCCAGTTCTGTATAGTAAAAGTTCACATTGTCATCCACTGTGCCCACTGCTTTTACATGTCCTATTTGCTTTGCCATATGATATTGGATTTATTGAATGCAAGATGGTTATATCTATAAACCAGTCCAAATGCCATGGCCGATTATGGCCGATTTGGCCGGAAATGACCGCTTTTGGCCGGCTTTCGGGTTGACAAGTTGATAGGTTAACAGGTTGACAGGGAGTATCCCATCTCCTCACTAATCCTATTGAATCAAATTACTCCTGGTTCTCTTACTTCGACATTCGATATTCCTTGTTCGATATTCTGCGGTTCCTTCCTATCTCCGGTATATCAAAGCCCAAGCTTCTTCCTATATACGCTATACTTAGTGCGTGATCACCACGCAGTATCTATAGGGCAGGTAGGTAGTTGATAGGGAGTAGATAGGCAGGAGGTAGGGCTTGCGTGTCTTGACCCTGGCCTGGGCCTATTAGATGGAGAGTTGTATAATCTATTAAAACGGAAGTTGATCCTTTAAATAGATCAATAAATTCAATAAATAATTAAAAAATTGATTGTAAACAATTGTAACATAATTGTTTATTTGGTTTTATTTAACACCTTGATTTATAATTATTAACATCTGGTAATCTGGAAATTCAGGTAAATATTACAACCATTATCCATTAATCATTAAAAAAAACCGCTTGTAATTATGTTCAGTTATGTTCACAATCCCTTAACTTGGCCTCTCCTTATCCAAACTCTGCGAATACCTGGACTATTTTATTTCTAAACACTTAAATGAACACATGAGAAGAATTGTAACACTGCTTACAGTGCTAATGCTTTTTGGTGCGTTAGCCTATGGACAAACCCGGCCTGTTACGGGTAAAGTAACAGATGCTCAAGGAAAAGCAGTTCCTTTTGCCTCGGTTACAGTTAAAGGAACAAATGCAGGGGTTGCTGCAGACGAAAATGGAAACTTTACCATTGATGCCGCCCCCAATTCCACGCTTGTATTTAGTGCTGCCGGATTTGAAACTACCGAAGTGAAGATCGGTAATCAAACATCAGTAACGGCTACTATTACCAGCCAGTCAAACA
>JAEZLJ010000173.1 GCA_023415275.1 Bacteroidota bacterium | reverse complement strand
GAACTATTGTAAACCCAAATCTGTATCTATGTATCCGGCTGTAAAGCCACAACCGTATCTAAACCCCAAACTGTAAAGTTTTTTCAGTACAAGACAGCCTATCAAAAGGCAGGATATTCCACAGATATTTCATAGATATTCCATAGATATTCCATAGATATTCCAACCATATAAGAGTTGGAATATCTATGGGATATGCCCGGCTGATATATAAGTAAACAATGGGTAAAATCTGATGGAAGCCGGGGAGATCCAGGGCCAGGATAAATTGTGTACGGTAAGGTCATTGCGTATGGAATATTCGACCCCGTTGGGGTCGGATACAACTTCTCATGCTTTTTCTATAAATGTGCAATCCCTTCGGGATATAAAACCTGAAAGCGATGCTTCAGACATTCAATTTTTATAGTACAATGGTGGAGCGAAGCGTGTGGCACTTTGGGCTCAAAGTTCCATATTTTAATGGCTGTTCTATAAATAATTAATTCATTCAGTATACTGCATGTTAAAACGATAGCATAATGCATTTGATTATAATAGAAGACTAATTGAAGAGGGTCCGACCCCAACGGTTTTGAATGTTGCTGGTGAGTTTTATTATAAATATGCAATTCTTTCGAGGACTATTAAAGCGGATACTGAAGGCATCCAAAATTTATAGAACAATAATCGAAAATAGGGTTGCGACCCCAACGGGGTCGTACATTTTGTTCTTTAATTCTGCAATAAACTTTAGGAGGATTTTTAGCCAGGATCACTGGAGACAGAACCGGCAAAATAGACACAAAACTGATGCACGGAAATAACAAGTAGTACTTATACCAGGTGCCCTCAGGGTAACCAGCCTTCCGCTTTCAGAAAATCCAGCAGCATCGGGTCATTGGCCGCCATAGGTGGCAACCAGGTGTCTATACGGCTTCTTTTCCAAACCTGTCCCTGTGAATTGCCAGGTGGCGCAAAAGCATACCGGTATAAAATGGCCCTGACATACCTGGGTGGTTGACCGGCGAAAGGGTCATGGGCAAATAGTTCGATAGCATCGGCATCGTTGTGCAGTAATTTGTACACCAGGTGTAACGTCCATGGATATTCGCTTGGTGAGGACATGGAGGCAAACCACATCTGCCAGTCAAAGCGCAGGTGGTATGGAGCTATCTGCGGCGAAGGTCTTTCTAATGACACAGGCAGTCCTTTGTAGATATAGGGTTTCCAATGGGCCTGCTCAGAACTGTCATTATCCAGGGTGCCTTCAAAGACCACGTTGTACCGCTCCTTTCCAACTGTTCCAAAAGCGCCATAGGTATTGACCAGATCTAAAGGATCAAAAGAAGTATTCATGATCTGTTGGGAAGACATTAAATTGATGGCCGGGCGGATGCTCAGCAAGCCTATGATCGTGGTGACCACTATGGCGGTGGTGTGCATGGGCTTTGATTCCACGCTTTGCGCGGCGGCTTCCTGTGCCTGGCGCACCAATGCATGCGGTAAGATCCTGGACCAGCATGCATCATCCAAACAAGCCAGGGCGGGTACTACGGTCAACAGGTTCAAAAAGGAAAGGTTACCGCTCAGGAAAATATTTACCTGGAACAGGATGATCACCACACCGGCAATATGGCGGGCTATACGCGGGCCAAATACAAAACAGGGTGCTATTAATTCAGCCAGGTGATTGAACCAGACGCCGGCTTTCAAAACCCCATGAGGCAGGAAATGAAACCACCTGCTAAAAGGTCCCGGTATGGGCTGTGTTTCAAACTGGTAATATAGTGCAGTGGCATTGCGCCAGATGGCATCTCCCCTTAGTTTAATGAGCCCGGCTCCTAACATGATGCGGAAGATGAGCCAGCGAAAAAGGACAATGATCAAAAATGGTGGTGCTTTTTTAGGAAATGGATGCATGTCAAGTAATGGACATAGAAAGATGGCCAGGAAGCCGGTTTCAGTCAGCTGTATCTCCCAACCATATCCATACCACTCCTGCCCTACATGCACAAAGGACAGGTAGATCAACCAAAGCATGAATAGTGTAATGGCATTGGCATAACCTGACAGCAACAATAAGGACAGCAGGAGACCTATCCATCCCAATATAGTAAATGCAGTATCGGAATGCCAGAACCAGAAAAGGGAAGGCAACTTGAAAAAACCTGCTGACCCATAGGCAGCACTGACCTTGTTTAAATAGAGGCCAACAGGTGTCAATCCATGAGAGCCTATGAGAGGCAGCACCTGGTTGATGGCCACCAGGAAAGCCAGTACATACACCAATCCCAGGCACCTGAGGATCATGAACCGTGTGAGCCAATAAGTAGGTTGGGATGCTTCCACGATAGCCTCTTCTTCCAACTGATCACTGCCTGGATCATGGTGATCGTGCCTGTTGTCATTAAGGGATGCTATAATGGCCATAATTAAAAGGTATGGCAGCAATGAAAATGCCTGATTGATGACAAGGACGGATCAAAAGTGAAATGTGCCTTTTTCTTTCCACGTCATCATGGTTGTGGTACCACACCATTTGCCAGTGGCTGAGCTGGAAGACCAAATATTTCTTTCAGGGCTTTTTTGGCAGCATAATAACCACACATGCCATGCACGCCGCCACCTGGGGGTGTGGAAGAAGAACAGAGGTAGATGCCTTTTGCCGAGGTTTTGTAAGGCGACCAACGCAGGGCCGGACGTGTAAACAATTGCCTGATATCTATCACACCACCATTGATATCTCCTCCCACATAATTAGGATTGTATTCTTGCATGTCGACTGCATTCATAACGTGCCGTGCAAGTATGCGGTCCTTGAATCCCGGTGCAAATCTTTCCACCTGGTCTTCAATCCGGCTGGTCATATCCATGGTAGAACCATTGGGCACATGGCAATAAGACCAGGCAATATGTTTTCCAGCGGGGGCTCTTGAATGATCAAACAATGTAGGCTGCGCCAATAGTACAAAAGGTTTTTCGGGATGGCCTCCCCTGGCAGTAAGCTGCTCAGTTGCCACTATTTCCTCCAGGCTATTTCCCAGGTGAACCGTGCCCGCCTGGTGACAGTCACCTGCCAGGAAAGGAATAGGTTCCGCCAATGCCCAATCCAGTTTAAAAACCCCCATCCCATACCTGTAATGTTTCAATTGCCATTGATAAAAAGAAGAAAGGCTATGTCCTGCTATTTGTAGTAACTGCCGGGGCGTGACATCCAACAATACAGCCCGTGAGGCAGGAAGTTGACCTAATGAACGCACATAAAAATTGGTTTCGATACGACCACCCAATGAAAGGAAATAGGATGCCAAAGCGCTTGCAATGGATTGAGATCCTCCCCTTGCCATAGGCCAGCCATTAGAATGTGCCGAAATCAGTAAGACCATGGCAATAGCTGAAGTGGCCATATTGGTCAATGGCTGCAAGGCATGAGCAGCCATGCCGCCCCAGAGTCCCCTGGCATGAGTGCTTTTAAATCGATTGGCTAAATAGGTAGCCGGCGTCAAAGCCCTGGTACCAAATTGGCCCAGCAAAAGCGGATGCCGGGGCAGCTGCAATGGGCCGAGTAAATCTATAGAGAGACCAGGCCATCCGTTGATAAATGGCTGCAGCAAATGGAGGTATGCCTGCTCATCTTCCAGCAAGCCCTTTGCTGTTTCGATTACGGAAGAATATAAGGTGGCTGCCTGGCCATCATCAAAAGGATGCGCAGCGGGAATGGGCGGATGAATATATTCCAGGCCAAACTGCCGCAACGGTAGTTGTTTGAAAAAAGGAGAACCAGCAGCCAGTGGATGTATGGCAGAACAAACATCATGGAGAAAGCCTGGCAATGTTAATTCCTGTGTCCTCAGACCACCACCAATGGTTTCTTTTCCTTCTACCAGTAATACGGACAGGCCCTGTTGCTGAAGGGTAATAGCCGCAGACAGGCCATTAGGCCCGGAGCCTACCACCACTGCATCAAAATCTTTTTTACCAGCAACCATTCTATGAAAGTCCTGAATTTTATCCTGCCTGGTGAAATATTTTTATTCCTTATCAGAATAATTCCCCTCCTCATCCATGTCTTTGATTATTGAAATGCAAATCAACCAGGTAGTAGCCAGGAAAAAATAGTTAGGGGGTTTGTTCAAATAAAATTTAAATTCAGTAACACATTTCCCAACCTTTAATCAAAACAAATGAAACCTATACCCTTATGCCTGGTCATCAGTGCCTGCTTTTTCTATTCTGTTAGCATGGCACAAAAAGTAACACTTTCCTCTGCCGAAACAAAGGCCCTGATCAATGTTCATGACAATCAAAAGCTGTCGTTATTTGTATATGATTCCTTGTATGCCATATGGGGCATTAATCCATTTGGAAACATCAGGTCGGCTGAGAGCCAGCATGTTCAATTCCTTCATGATGTGGCCCAGGACTATGCCCTGGCGCTGGATGATGACAGTCAGGGGAACAATGCCCCGGGATTTTCAACCCCGCAGGCAGAGACCATGTTTCATGAGTCTATTTCGAAGGGATCATCTTCTATCATCGATGCGCTCAAACGCGGTGCATTTTTAGAAGAGCGGAATTTGTTAGCACTCCAGGAAGCAAAGGCAACCACTATCAAATCTGACCTGCTGCATACATTTGATATACTGGCCATGGGTTCTAAAAATAATTTGCAGGCTTTCAATAAGCGATTGAAGATGTATGGTGTTACCTATGAGCCGGGCATACTGGAACAGAAGGACTTCAAAAATATCATCAACGAATAGGAAACAGGATAACTGTGGTTCATTGACCGGTTTTGGTTTTCCGCCTCGCAGTTGATTCGCCTATCACCAGTTTGGCCGGCAGGTGCAATTGGGTGATCTTTTTGGGCTTATTCATTAATTCGATCAATGTACGCACAGCCATCTGCCCCATCTCATCCAGGGGCTGGCGTATGTGCGTGAGCGTGGCATAAAAAAGGTCGGTGGCATCTGACTGGTCAAAGCTTACGATCTTGAGGTCGCCGGGCACTTTCAACCCTGATTTGTTGATATACTTTAAACCCAGGGTGGAAACCTTGTTGCTGGCAAAGAAAATAGCATCTACAGGTTCGGGCAAAGACAACAATTCTTCGATGGCTTGCCAAACTTCTTCAGCCGAGGTATTAATAGGCACTTCTTTGACATACTGTTTATTCACAGGGATGTTATGCTTTTTCAAGGCCGCCATATATCCTTTCTTCCGATCCTGCAAATGGCTAAGGGTGGTTTTGAATCCCACGAAGCCGATGCGTGTGCATCCAGCATTAACCAGGTGTTCAACTCCAGTAAAAGAAGCTTCGTGGTTATTGACAGCTATATAATTGAGCTTGAGATCAGAAAAGTATCGGTCAATTAATACGAATGGCACTTTGGATTTCTGCAGGTATCGCAAGAGGGGTTGGTCCTTTTCAGCAGGAGCAAAGATGATCCCATCCACCTGCCTGTCAAGCATGACATTGATGATCCGTTTAGAGCGTTCTTCTTTTTCATCTGAGCTGCCTACAATAACGGTATAGTCATTCTTCTCCGCTTCATCTTCAATGATACGGGCCAGGTTGGCAGAAAAGGGATTGGCAATATCAGCCACTACCAGCCCGATAGTATTGGTCTTATTGGTCTTCAGGCTTTTGGCTATCTGGTTGGGCCGGTAATTCAGTTTCAGGGCTGTCTCCCTGATCTTCTTTGATATTTCTTCACTGATCCTGCCTTGTTTTTTATTATTCAGGACATAGGAAACCAGTGCAATGGAAACCCCTACCTTTTGTGCAATATCTTTTAATGAAACCTTTTTCTTCATATAATGTATGGCTGCCGCTTTATGCCGGAGGGTGAATGATACCCCGCCCTTTCATACCGGAAGATACCGTCAATTGTTAAAATTTCGAGTGAATTTATAAAAAATTGTTTAAACGTTTAAACATTGTTTGTACATTTGTACCTGTGAAGCCGGAGGATCTCCTGAGGTTTACACACCTAGACACGACAAGTCAACTTTTCATATAGCAAGCAATCGTTAGTCGTCCGTTGTTTCTACAACGGACTTTTTTTATGCATCAAAGCTTAACAATTTCGTAATCCGTGATTGGGAATAATGGAGACTATCTTCTGAAACCCGCTACCATTGCGGCTTTGCAAAAGGCAAGTAATGGTTTGGCATCATAGAAAGAAAACAATTAGTGTTGTAACACCTATTAAAGCTGCCATATATTTGCAGTACGATTTACACGGTAAAACAAATAGCTATCTAACTATTGCCTGCTCCTACCGATTGCTTTTCATGAAAGATTTTTTCTCAATTAAATATTACAAAAATGAAAACGCAAACAAAGAATCCAATGAAATCTATCGCTACCAGAATCTTATTTTTCCTGATCATATTGGTTACAGGCACCAGCTTCATGGCGCAGGCTTCCACGGGCATTCAAAAGCCAGGCATCAGCTATCTTGGTAAAAATGATGGACAGCACATGGTGCAGGTGAACTTTGAAAATGCCAACAGCCAACCCTGGACATTAGCAGTGCAGGACGCTGAAGGCAATGTATTGTACACTACCAAATTCACAGAATCCAATTTCTCTAAGAAGTTCCAGGTAGCTCAAGGCGAAGCACCTGCAGTAAAACTGACCTTTGTATTTACCTCAGGTAAAATAAAGCATACACAAAACCTGGAGATCAATTCGGCCAGCTATACCGTAGAAGACATCACTGTTACCAAGCTATAAATTGCAGTTAAGTGATATAACCTCCATGCAAAGCATGGTAAACAGGTAGTAGCCTTGATGTAATTATTGACTGCAAACAAGGCCAATCTGTTAAAATGGGCTGGTAGGTGTTTAAACGTTTAAACAAAATGGAACTATCTTTGCACAGGAATTGAAAAGTGCGCTATCAGCCCATATTTTGAACACTAAATACACGAAACATGAAAAACACAAACACACAAAAGCAGGAAAAAAGATATATCCGCATAAAGGCAGAAATGCAAGGAAATGTGACAGACAGGAATATCATAACGCGGGAAGAAACAGCAAGGCAGCCCATGCACCCGCTACAATACTGGGCCAGTCCTAATTTCTTTTTAAATCCTGTACCTAAAAAGTAAATAGGTACCCGTTTACTTTAGAACATAGCCAAATAAATACTGCACACATGTAAGCCCCGGTTGATGCCGGGGTTTTTTTATTGTATAATTGATAGAGACACGCGTATACCTGGTGAGGGTGAATATTGCGGATTATAATATAAATGATCAGTGGTTTATGATGCGCACATCATGTAACCAAAAACAAATGGTTGACCGGTATCAATGTCAATTAAAATGGGGACGGCTATCAGATACTTTGTCTTTCATAAAGATCGTTCTCACGATCGCTGCTTCTAAGATCTATACGATTGAGAGAGGATATGCGTTGTTCATTTTTTTCCCGGCCCGGGCGGGAAGAAGAATAATTCCTTGAATTTGAATCCTCATAGTTTCCTGGCATAGCTGGCTTTCTTTCTCTCGGATTTGTGCTATTATTATGGTTCCGTGACATGATTGCTTTTTATTAGATTGAGTCCGTAAATATTATACCAAATCAGTGTTCTCCTCTCCAAGCCTTGCAGATTCACCTTCATCGAGATCATCATTGGGACTTGAAGCAGTAAGGTCCGGATCATTATCCATATCATTCAATGCCTCGTCATGCGCCCTTTCATTTATTTGCTTTTGCCTGGCAGAAATCTCCTGTGGCAAAGGGTGTTCATGTTGACCTTGTTTGGATGTATTATTGGCCTTTTTCATAAAATCATTTATAAGATAGGCAATAAATACTATGCCGCAATGGCTTGTATAACTTTTATCTTTAGGATAATTTTTTAGAATGCCTTTTATTGAAACTATGGATATTTTGCCCACAGAAGTAATCAAGGGCTACCAGGGAAGAGCGATCCATACAGGCAGCCTGACCCTGATGTATTGGACTGTTGAAGCCGGTGCTGTGATGCCGGTACATCATCATCCACATGAACAGGTGGCACATGTATTAAAAGGAAAATTTGAGCTTACTGTGGATGGCATTACTAAAATTCTCGAACCGGGTATGGTTGCTGTGATTCCATCCGGTGTGCCACATGGAGGCCAGGCTGTTTCAGATTGTGAATTACTGGATGTTTTTAACCCCGAAAGAGAAGAATATAAATTTTAGAGATCGACAAGCTGAACAATTTGTTCAAGAAACATTTTATCTGTTTCATCAAATTGGTCAAGCTCAACACTATCAGCATCGAATACAGCCTCCACTTCACCATTTTTAAATATAGGAATTACTATCTCTGACCTTGACAAGCTGCTGCAGGCAATGTGCCCGGGAAATTTTTCAACATCAGGGACCACCAGTGTTTCGGCTCTTTCCCAACTGGCGCCACACACCCCTCTGCCCTTCCTGATCCTGGTGCAGGCCACAGGACCCTGGAAAGGTCCTAACACCAACTCATTATCCTTTACCAGGTAAAAGCCTATCCATAACCATCCGAATTGCTCTTTCAAAGCAGCTGCAATATTTCCCAGGTTGGCTACCAGGTCGCTTTCTCCTTCCAGCAAGCCTTTGATCTGCGGGATGAGGGCCTCATATTGTTCTTGTTTCGTTCCTGAAACGATCGATAGATCTTCTGCCATAGATGACAAAGGTAAAGCAGGTTGCTGTTTGTTTTTTTTAACCAGCGTGCCAGGATTAAAAAAAGCTGTCCACACGGACAGCTTTATATATATTGTTTATTTGTGAATAGCGATTACTGACCACCATTGCCACCAGCCTGGCGCCTTTGCATTTGTTCCTTTCTCATTTCTTCAAAAAAGGAATTCACGTCCTTTACCTGGTCATCGGTAAGCGGTATAGCCTTCAATTCTTTATTTTGGTTCTCCTGCAATTCAGCATTTTTCTTTGTTCTGTCTTCTTCGCTTAAAGTTTGATCCATACGCAACTCCCTTCTTTTCCGTTGATTGGCAAAATTGATCTCAATGACCTTATCAGCCTGCGCATCGGTAAGCTTTGTTTTTTCTATTAAGGAAGGCTTGATCCTATCTTTCATTCTTTGCATCATAGCAGCAGGATCCCTATCTCCATTTTGCTGGGCAAATACATTGGTGCTAATTAAGGCAGTAAATAACACTAACAGGAAAAACAGTTTTTTCATTTGTTTTTTATTTAATAAAGTAAGGTACCCATTTCTAATGTTAAGTAAGGTTAAAAGGTGATTCCCCATATTCTATTGGTTTGAACTATCACCTTTATTTCAATTCAAACAGCAGGAATTGTGTCTTGTCTACCTGTGAAAAATTATCGTCCGCCACCAACAACAATGTGCTATGTCCATTGGCTAACCTTGGTCCCCAGGTGATGCCTTCAATGTTGAATATAGGTATGCCCAGGTCTTCCATATTGAGCAGCAATTTTTTGGTAACCGGTTTGAAATCTTTTGAAGTATTAAGGGACGTCACATTTGAAACATCGGAGGCATCTTTCAGATCTACCAGGTATAGTTTAATGACACATCCCAGTCGGCCAGTTGAAAAGGAACGCTCGATAGCTAACAGTTGACCAGGCGCCAACCAGAAGATTTCAGAGACACCATTTATTTTAAAAGCCTGGGCAGGCTGCGCAGGATAGGCCACAGGATCTACCTTGTAAGCATATTGAGCAACAGGTTTACGTGTATTGACATCAAACTGAATGATACGTGTCCATGCAGTAGTATCGCCTGAAGCTGCCTGTGGTCCATCTTCGAAAAGGGGTTCTTCCACGTTCACATACAATGACCTGTATTTTTCATCGAAAGTGATGCCTTCGAATGAGCCGTTATTTCTTGGTCCTTTTTCCAAAGAGCTCATATGTAAATTGGCTGGCAAGAGAAAGCTGTCCACCATCTTTCCCATTTGATTACTGAAATAGACTGCAGGATCACGTAAGTTCCATTCATCATTTTTTCGGGTTCTTTCTCCCTCGCTGCTCCATGCTATTAAATTCCTGGGAAGGAAATACCTGTTAGCCTCAGGGTCAATAGCTGCAGGTGAAAAGGGAACACCATTCTGATTCAACAATGTAGTCACAGAAATGAATTGCACGGTGTCAATACCTCTTTCACTGAGCCTGATATGAGCCTTGTAGATCCGTGCAGGATTGATCTTGGAACCATCATCAGAAATGATATAATACTCCTTGTTTTTGGCATCGTAATCTATACCGGATAAACCTCCAACCGTAGTGCCATTATATTGAGCATTCAGCGGAATGCTATATTGTCCTATCAACTCCAACCTGGAATGATGATCCAGCAGGGTCTTTTGTGAAGTGCTGCAGCCATAAATCAACACCAACAGTATAAGTATTACTTTATATTTCATATTTGCCTTTTCAGGGTGCAAAATTGCTGTATCTTTTGTGGTTCAGGGAAGGAATTTTAGAGATAAGAGATGCAGGCAGTATGGTGTGGATACTTTCACTGAATAGAATCGTTTGCCGGGAAGCCGATGAAAGTATTATTAAACTACTTAAAGGAATATATATACAGTGTTGATAAATGGATGCTGCTGGCATGCTCTCTATTAGCTGCAGCCGGCATATTTCTGAATTATCATTTTGATCTGAACAGGAAAATCATTTCTTCAGGGGGAGTTTTACCATTCTTCTGGTGGTACCTTATTTTCTCAGTAGCTTTTGTCTTGCCCTATGTGATCTTTTCTTTATTGCATAACAACGCCTTGTTTACTAAAGGGATTTTTTTATTACTTGTATTACTTGCACCTGCCATTTTCGCCTGGAAAATGTGGTTCAAGCCCGAGTTTCATTTTTCTAACATAGAAGAATTAAACGCTTTTTACAACCAGCTGTTTTACTGGCCATTTAAGCTTTTCATAGTATCACTTTCCTTACTGGTGTTATGGAAGATAGAAGGATCGCCTGATCCATTTTATGGCATCTCAACGAAGGCTTTTAAATGGTCCCCTTATCTTGGATTATTATGTCTCATGATCCCATTAATCGCCGCGGCATCCACACAGACCGATTTCCTGGCAGTATATCCAAAGTTGAAGTACCTGCATTATGACCACCATGCTGTAGTCCACAGTGCTATATCTGCATTGGCCTATGAGCTTTCCTATGGCTCAGACTTTCTTACCATTGAACTTTTCTTTCGTGGTTTTTTGGTGCTTGCTTTTGTAAGGTTTGCAGGTAAGGCGTCCATTCTTCCTATGGCCGTTTTTTATTGCACCATTCATTTTGGCAAGCCCTTAGCAGAATGTATAAGCTCTTATTTTGGGGGTATTATTTTAGGAGTGATCACCTATCACACCAGGAGTATCTGGGGAGGATTGATCGTGCACCTGGGTATTGCCTGGCTGATGGAACTGGGGGGCTACCTTGGAAATGTATATTATTAAAAATACTGCAAGCCTGTAAGCCGGTTTCTGTACTTTGATGATTGATCAAAGCTGCTATCATTTATCTGCTTCCTGCATTACTGCAGGAATGTATCTGCCTACCCACCCAACATCGGGCGAGCAGCCCTCAGGCGTTGGTATACATGGCATTTCAGCACGCAAGGTTTACCCCCTGTTGCTATTACCAGCAACAGATGTGGGCTCTTACCCCACATTTTCACCCTTACCGTTTGATGTAAAATCAAATGGCGGTAATTTTCTGTGGCACTGTCTCGTCCCGGTAAAATACCAGGAGCCGGCTGTTAACCGGTGCGTTGCTCTATGCTGTCCGGACTTTCCTACCCTGGCCACCCCATTTCTTCAAAAGAAAAAATCAATGACAGGATCGATAGCAAAGCTTGCAGTAAAACAAAGGTACTGGTAAAATAATGATGCAGGCCAGCCCTTGATTATGCTAACGGTTATTTAAAGAAGATCTCGGTGGCACCATAACCAAATGAAGGATGGTATTGGTTCACGAAGGATTTCACTTCTCTTTTAAGACGCAAAATATCATGGATCTCATCCCTTAGCTTTCCGCTGCCTACACCATGAATGATGATCAACTGGGATTGGTGGTGCGCCAGTGCCAATTCATACCATTTTTCAAACTCCTTTAGTTGCAAATGCAATATTTCGGCATTGGACAAGTGCTTCCAGTTGTCCGATAACTTTTCAATATGAAGGTCCACTACGGAACGTGCAGGCTGCAGGTGCTTCCTGATATCCTTGAGGCTATAAATTTTGACTCCCTTTGGTGAAGCTTCCAGGTCAATGGTTTCATCCCTTGGTCTATCAGGGTAGGTTTCAAATAATTTGTATGCAAAAGTGGCCTCGCCTTTTTCCTTTAGCACTTCTATCCTGTCAAATAATTGTTTGGGCTTTAGCTTGAGGTTGGCTTCATAATAATCTGCCTTGTTCTTGTCTGGTTGCAGTAAGGAAAATTCGAAAGTGAAATTCGGGCTGTCATTCATATCCTCAAAAGGAATATCATGCAGGTAGAAATCTCCGAATGAATTGATCTCGTTCCTGATCTCAAATTCCGACCTGCCGAAGAATTGCAGGTAGTAGTTAAAATTATAAGCCTTTTCTGTGCGGTTGATCAGGTGCACTTTCAATTCCACCACTACATCATCACCAAATTCATCTGTTTCAAATTTAGGAAGGAATGATAGCCAAACACCATCTGCCACTCTGGCTACGGTGGTCTTTTCCTTTCTCACATCCTCCACATATTTCTTTTCCTTCTTGGGTGGAAAAAGCTTCTTTTCAGTAAATCTTTTGAAATAGGGAAAGTCAATCTGGTCCATATAAGCTGGGAACTTGACACCCCTCACTTCTATCATTACCATTTTATCATTGATGATATCTATGATCTCGCCTTCTTCATTGGAATGCAACACTACTATCTTATCTCCTATCTGGTATTTCATGCTTTAATTACGCTAATTAGGTGGCCATAAAAAATAGCGTGTAAAGTTACGATGAGATGATCCAAAGAGCGGCGTTCCGGTAAAAGCCACCCTAAAGAATTAACAGGTTACAACCAGAAGCGGCTTTATTTAACCTAGGGGTGTACCAGCACCAGCCAACGATTCCTTGGCCAGCCTGCTGTTCCTGAATCCATAAGTAAAATAGACAACCAGGCCTATTGCCAGCCATATCAGGAAGCGGTACCAATTGGTATGGCTCTCCTGGGCCATTAAATAAAAGCAACTGGTAAAGCCTAATACAGGTATCAGGGAGAAATCCTTGATAAAGGACAACAAGGCTATGATGGCTGCCACTACCCAGAATATACCCATTGGAAAGCCTTCTTTGGTTAATACATTTTGAAAATGCCCGGGGTTATAAACGGCTACTAATATAACGGAGGCTATAAATAAAAGGGGAATGATGTATTTGCCACTGACGTGGGGCACTTTGAATTTCGAATCGGCCCTGTTCTTTTGCTTTTGAAGTACCAGTACACCTGCACAAACCAGTACAAAGGCGAAGAGCGTACCAATACTGGTCAGGGCGAGTAACACTTCAATATTGAGAAATAATGCCGGAATGCCAACTACCAGCCCTGTAAGTATGGTGGAAAATGAAGGAGTTTTATATTTTGGATGAATGCGAGAAAAGATCTTGGGGAGCAAACCATCCCGGCTCATGCTCATCCAGATACGCGGCTGGCCTAATTGGAAAACCAATAAAACGCTGGCAGTGGCAATGATAGCACTGACAGCTACTATTCCGGAAACCCAGTATAGACCACGCTGGTCAAATACTTCTGCCAGGGGATCGCCGACGTTCAATTTACTATATGGGATCATCCCTGTAAGTACTAATGCCAGCAATACATATAACACCGTGCATATGATCAGTGAATAGATCATTCCTTTTGGAAGGTCACGCTGGGGATCTTTACATTCCTCCGCCGTGGTGGAAATGGCATCAAAGCCTATATAAGCAAAGAATACAGCAGAAACGCCCTTAAGAATGCCACTGATCCCGTTGGGGGTAAAAGGCGACCAGTTTTGAGGATTGACATAATAAGCACCCAACACGATGACCAAAAAGACTACGGCCAGCTTAATGATGACCATAATATTACTTAAAGACCTGGATTCCCTGATGCCAATAAACACTACGTAGGTAATGAGAGCCACAATTAAAAAGGCAGGAACATCCATCAGTATCCTAAGGCCAAAAAGCTGCGGAGCGTTTGTCCATGCACGCACTGCTGATTCAGTTCCTTCTGCAAAGCCTCTTTGCGCCGTCACATAATCCATAGTAAGCCAATCGGGAATATGCATACCTGCCTTATCCAGTAATCCTGTAAAATATTCACTCCATGAAATGGCTACCACCACGTTTCCAATGGCATACTCCATCAAAAGATCCCAGCCAATGATCCAGGCGAAGATCTCTCCAAAGGCCACATAAGAATAAGTATAGGCACTTCCTGACACCGGAACGGTAGAAGCAAATTCGGCATAACACAGCGCCGCAAAACCACAGGCAATTGCCGTGAATATATAAAGAAATATTACCCCGGGGCCTCCATTATAGCTCGCATTCCCTATACTACTGAATATCCCGGCCCCAATTACGGCTGCAATACCCATAAAAGTAAGGTCCCGCACACCCAGTACCTTTTTTAACCCGGCACCATGGCCTTCGCTATCGTGTAAACCTTCCTCTGCTTCTCTTAAAATAGTAGGTATAGACTTTTTCCTAAGCAATTGATTTGTCATCCAATACATTATTTCAAGGGCTCAAAATATCGAAAAAATGGTTCTGCCCATCAGTAAAACATAGCTTTTTAGCAATAATGGCAATAAATACCTGATCAAAATCAGGTTGGCAGTTTATAAACATCAACTATAAAAGGATATCAGCATCTGAAATTTGTCCTCTAAAATTGAAACAATATGCCAACAACAACTCTGAATCCATCTTTAAGTTCAACGTATACCGAAAAAGCCTCTCAACCCGGACTATTTACCAGGTTTATGAACTGGTGTAAAGGCCAGGACGAGAACCGTTTTCTGTGGGTAGGTATTGCCCTTGCTGGTCATGGCTGCATCTTAACCCCTTTAACCGTAATGGCCGTGTTGATGGCCGGTACCAACATGTTTTTATTTATGCTGTGTATCATTTCTATGGGAATGGCCCTGGTAACCAACCTGGCAGCTATGCCAACCAGGATTACCATCCCTGTTTTTGCATTAAGTGTTCTGATCAATATAGCTGTACTGATTTCTTGCTTTGCTATAGGGTTTGACATTACCAAGACTTACATTTAAGCCCTAATGCTGCCGTTGTGTGAGAAAAAGAGCCAGTTGTTTCAATGGCTCTTTTCTATTGGAAAGGACTGCAATATCTTCCAGGTGGTCAAAAGCCTGCTTCATGTATTTTTCTTTAAGTTCCCTGGCCCATGCATCCACACCGCAAGCTTTAAAAATAGACAGTACCTGGTTCACCTTATTTTCACTGTCAACATCCATTAGGGCATCCAGTTCTTCTTTCTGGGCAGGTGAAGCGGTTTCATAAGCATGAATAAGTAAAAATGTCTTTTTATTAGCCTTGATATCTCCTCCCACCTGTTTGCCAAATTTTTCAGGGTCACCAAAGGCATCCAGGTAATCATCCTGCACCTGGAATGCTAATCCCAGCTTGCGGCCAAACTCATAGATCAGGTTTTGATTCCTTTCTAACGCGCCACCTATAATGGTTCCCATTTTCAAGCTAGCGGCCAGTAATACGGATGTTTTAAGATTGATCATATTGAGATACTCATCGTATCCTACATCCTTTCTTTTTTCAAAATCCATATCCAACTGCTGACCTTCACAAACCTCCCGGGCAGTTTTATTAAATAAGGAAATGATCTGGGAGATATAGCCAGGAGATATTTTATTCAGGTATTCGTATGCAGCTACAAGCATCACATCCCCTGCCAGCAAAGCCGTACTTTCTCCATACTTCTCATGAACAGTTTCCTTCCCACGGCGTAGTGGAGCCTTGTCCATGATATCATCATGTATAAGGGTAAAATTGTGAAACAGTTCGATGGCGGTGGCAGCATACATGGCATCATTCGATATTTCGCCAAAAAGCTCACTGCCCATCAGGCATAAAACCGGCCGTACTCTTTTACCCCCCAATTGGAGAAAATAACGGTTAGGCTCATATAAAGATGATGGCTCTGCAGGGAAATGATCCGTATTGAATTGCTGTATAAATAGCTGTGAAAGTTCTTCGAAACTGTGCATTATTCTGTAGTCCTTTTCTTTTTACGTTTCTGCCGTGGTTTGTCGCCATTGTCCTGGTCGTCCATGGTAGCGGTCAACACCCATTCATAATCAAGCTGTCTTTTCTCCAGGTTGGCAGCAATCACCTTGATCCGTACACGGTCTCCCATTCTAAATTTCCTGCCGCTCCTCATACCTACCAGGCTATAGTCTGTATCTACCAGCCTGAATTCATCATATTCAGCCAGGCTGGTAATACTTACCATGCCCTCACATTTATGTTCGATTGTCTCAACCCAAAATCCAAAGGCAGCTACCCCGCTGATCACCCCTTCAAACTCCTCTCCCACAAAATCCTGCATATACTCTACCTGCTTGTATTTGTTGGCTGCCCGTTCGGCATCCATGGCGGCTCTTTCCCTTTCACTGGAGTGTTTACATTTCTGCTCCATCTTTTTATCTGGCTTAATAGCCTTTGCTATCACCTGTTCCACCACCCTGTGAACCATAATATCCGGGTATCTCCTGATAGGAGAAGTGAAATGGCAATAATGCTCAAAGCCCAGTCCGTAATGGCCAATATTTTCAGAAGTATATACAGCTTTTGCCATGGTACGAATACCTAGCTGCTCCAACACATGCTGCTCTGGCTTTCCCTGTACATCTTTTAGCATGGTATTGAAAGACTCGGCTGTCTTTTCAGGGCTTGATGTGTCAAACTTGTGCCCGAACTTGCGGGCAAAGGCCATAAACGGTAATAGCTTTTCCTCTGAAGGAAGGTCATGCACCCGGTACGGAAATGGGATCGGCTTTTTATTGATCTCGATCTTAGAGATGTTCTCCGCCACATATTTATTGGCAAGGAGCATGAACTCCTCGATAAGCTGGTGGGCCTCTTTACTTTCCTTGACCACAATACCAATAGGCTTACCTTTTTCATCCAGTTTGAACCGGACCTCTGTACTTGAAAAATTAATAGCGCCGGCTTCAAATCTTTTCTTCCGTAAACGCTGGGCTATGCTGTTCAATAATAAGATCTCGTCCCTATACAGTCCGTCTTCCTTTTCAATGATCTCCTGCACCTCTTCATACGTAAAGCGATGATCAGAGTGTATGGCAGTCTTTCCGATCCAGTATTGTTTCACCTGGCCCTTGGGTGTCATCTGGAACACAGCAGAGAAAGTCAATTTATCCTCATTAGGTCGCAGTGAGCATAATACATTAGAGATGTGTTCAGGAAGCATGGGATTGACCCTGTCTGGCAAATACACGGATGTAGCCTTTTGGTAAGCCATTTCATCCAGCGCCGTTCCAGGCTGCACATAATGGCTGACATCCGCTATATGCACTCCAATCTCATAGTTGCCATTTTTTAGCACCCTGAGTGATAAGGCATCATCAAAATCCTTGGCATCAAGGGGGTCAATGGTGAAGGTCAAAACATCCCGGAAATCCCTTCTTTTATCAATTTCTCCCTGCGAGATCACATCAGGGATGCGCGCTGCTTCTTCCAATACCTCATCGGTGAATGCCAGTGGAAATCCATTTTCAAGCAGGATCTCCTTCATGGCCACATCATTGCTGTCTTCCGCATCCAGTATATTGATCACCTCACCAACGGGCCGCTTCTTGGTATCCTTTTCCCATTCCTTTATTTTCACCACTACCCTGTCACCATCTTTTGCCTCGTTGAAATTTCCCTGTGGAATAAATATATCAGGAATCTTCTTGTTGCCTTCGGCAATAAAAAAAGCATATCCCTTGTTCATTTCCAGCCTTCCCACAAATTCCATCTGTTTTCGCTCCAGTACATCTACCACTACTCCCTGCATCCGCTTGCCGGTTTTATCAGGGTTCACCTGCACCCTCACTGTATCTCCATGCATAGCCGTATTAAAATCGTTAGGCCTTACCAGTATATCGGTCTCTAATCCATTCACCACCACAAAGCCCATTCCCGACCGGGTGATCTCCAGCACGCCTTTATACTCATCAAAGTTCCTGCTCCTTTTCTTATCTGATTTTTTTGAATTCTTGCGGCTCATGGTTATGATTAAGAGGGTTTTTTAAAGTTTTCTACAAATGAAATTACAGTATTAGTAAACTCATTTTCCTGGTCAAAAAGAAATTGATTTTCGATGGGGATCACAAAAAAAGGCATGCCATCAAGTTCCTGCCTGAACTTCATGAAGCGCATGGCATCTTTTTCTGTGGTAAGAATGATCTTTTTGGGAGCTTCAATGGAATTAAAACGCTTTACAATATCGCGCCAATCATCAATAGTAAAAATATGATGGTCATTGTAGGGCATCATGTAATAACTCTCAATGCGGTCTTCCAGGAACTTCTTCAATGGTCTTGGATTGGCAATACCGGTTACCAGGAGCACCTCTGTCTTATCATCTATGAACCTGAATTTATGATTAATAATGTGATAAGGGGTGCCATAAGCTATGGTGCTGAAAAAAACCTTTTGATGCGGCAGTGGTCTTATTTCTTCCGTTATATCTATTCTTTCCTGGGCAGTAATATTCTCTTTACACTTGGTGACTACTATAATGTCTGCTCTTTTATAACTGGAAGGCATATCCCGCAGATCACCGGTAGGTACAAAAAAATCCCTGGTAAACAAATTGCCGTATTCTGTGAGAAGTATATTCAGCCCTGATTGGATAGCCCTGTGCTGAAAGGCGTCATCTAAAATAATGACCTCGGTGGAAGGATTATCATGTAACAATTGAGGTATAGCTACGATCCTTTCTTCGCCTACCGCAACAGGAATGCCAGGGAACTTTTTATGAAACAGCATAGGTTCATCGCCTATGTCCAAAGCAGTGGTTTCATCTGTCGCCAAGGCATAGCCTTTGGTCTTTCTTTTATATCCCCTGCTTAAAGTGGCCACCTTAAAGCGATTCTTTAAATGCAGCACTAAAAATTCCACCATGGGAGACTTGCCTGTGCCCCCCACTGACAGATTACCCACACAGATCAGGGGAAGCCCAAAAGAACTTGATCGCAACAGGTTATGATCATACAGCCAGTTCCTGATCCAAACTCCTATTCCATACATGATAGCAAAGGGTAACAGGAGAATCCGGAACGATTTTAAAAACCAATTAGAAAACATAAATCCTTTGCGGGGTAATACAAATATCTAAAGGTACGTCAAATTCGTTGGCGTCTTCAATACTATCAACCGGCTCAAAATAACAAAGCCCAATTTTTAACGCCTCAGGCCGGCACTGTTTCAGGTACCTGTCATAGTACCCTTTGCCATACCCCACCCTGTAACCGTTAAGGTCAAACGCCAACATCGGCACCAGGATTATATCCAATGATGCTGGATCAGCCACTTCCTGGTCCAATGGCTCAGGAACATTGAATTCATTGGCTTCAAAGATGCTATCTGCATTGCACACTACAGCTTCCATAGTGTTATGAACCCGGTTGGTTCTTGGATAACAAATATGAAGGTTTGGGTTCTTAAAATGCAGGTAATCCGTTATAGGAAATGTATCAATCTCGTTATATTCCTGTATAGGATAAAAGCTAAACACATATTCCAGGAAAGGCAATTCAATGGTTTGAAATTGTATCAGCAACAGGTCATCCCATTTCAATTTATCAGTTACAGAAACAGCGTCTCTTTTTTTCCTGAACAAACTCCTGATCTCTTTTTTCCTCATGCTCCATCAAATTTCCTATTCTCGAATATGGAAAATATGGTAGTACCATAATTCCTGGCTGTTTTAAAATAAGGGAAGTTCTCGTAATTGTTGGCTGGCGTATGTTCGAGAATAAACCAACCATTATCATTCAACAATTGCTTTTCAAACACCAACCTGGGCAGATCATCAATATTTTTCAAAGCGTAGGGTGGCCCTGCGAATATAAAATCAAATGTATCCTGGCATTGATCAATGAAACGAAACACATCTGACTTGACCACCTTAATATTTTCAATTCCCAGGCCCTCTGCTGTCTTTTTGATAAAAGCATGCATCTGGTTGTCCTTCTCCACGATGGTAAGGTCACTGGCACCACGGGAGGCCAGCTCGTAACTGATGCTGCCTGTTCCCCCAAAAAGATCAAGGGTCTTTAATTCGGAAAAGTCCAGGTTATTTTGAAGAATATTAAAAAGTCCTTCCTTGGCTATATCTGTTGTGGGCCTTGTATAAGGCATCTTGGATGGAGGGTTGATCCTTCTTCCTCCCAGGTCACCGCTTATTATACGCATGTTGCTAAATTAGACGTGGAAGCAAAGAAATGTTTTGGATACTCGTTATCAGGCAATGATACACCGGTATGGTCATAAAAACTGATATGCAAAAAGTAATTACGTATCTCAGTATAAAGTGCAGAGGCTTCTTCTACAAGACCTGATAAAATAATGGCCACTTCTGATTGGTCCACTCCTATTTCAGAAACAATTTTCAATAAATAATAGACCACATCCAGCGGAGTTTTATAAGCATAGGTCTGTACCAACTCAATATGTGCCCCTTTTCTTACCAATACCCTGAAAAACTGTGTGGTAAAATGAATGAATATTTTATCTCTACCGTCACTCGAAATACTGTTTTTCAAAGCAGGCGTATATTCATGCAGGTACTTAGCTTCCGGGTAATAGGAATTAATGATCTCATGCACATCGGCATGCATAGAATAACTATTGACCAATTGCCAGTCGTTAATATGATCCCTGAAAAAAGCCTGGCCGGGCATGTCATAGGTCAATTCCAATAAAGCATCCGCATAGGAACTATATTTGAGTGGAGTAAGAAAAGAGGTAGGAAAGGCAGTACAAACAGATACCTTACCGGGTGATCTTTGTTTGGTTTCTTCCAGTATAGTTTTCAAGCCAGAATTGAATTCCAGTTCATCAATGGAACAGTAGGTCAACTCTGTTAATGTGTTGGTCCCCTCCATGTACCAGGCATAATTAATATGGTCAGTTCCTATTTCCAGCAATAAATCAGCATTACCGTTATTCTCTGCCTGGGATTGTATATGGAAAAGTGTTTTCACTCTTATTATTTGTTGCAAAGTACGTATTTCATGAAAAACCAATTTGCAGAAAAATGTTTCAGTAGTTTGCGATCTTTTTAATGATGACCGAGAAGCTACAGGTTGATATTTCTTACAGGCAAATATTAAAGATCGCACTGCCGATAGGCCTGGCATTGTTGGTACCCCAATTCAACTTCATTGTCAATAATATTTTCCTGGGTCATCTCAGTGAAGAAGCACTGGCCACTGCCAGTATTACGGGCGTATATTACCTAATATTTGCCGGGATTGGCTTTGGCTTAAATAATGGATTACAATCATTGATATCCAGGCGGGCTGGTGAGAACAGGCCTGAAGAAATAGGTAAAATATTTAACCAGGGTGTATTGGTATCATTAGCCATAGCTACGTTTGGAATACTTTTCACCTGGTTTATTGCTCCGTTGATATTCAGGGCCACTATTCACTCTCCACAGGTCTTGCAGGATGTGATACATTTTTTGAGGATCAGGATCTTTGGCTTGCTGTTCCTTTACATATACCAGATGAGGAATGCCTTATTGGTAGGGATCAATCAAAGCAGGCTGTTGGTAATCGGGACTTTTGCTGAAGCCCTGTCCAATGTGATTTTTGACTATGCCCTCATATTTGGTCATTTCGGTCTGCCTGAAATGGGCTTCAATGGAGCTGCTGTTGCCTCGGTGATCTCCGAATTCATTGGCATGTTCGTCATCTTTATTGTCATTAGAGCGAAGGGCATAAGCCAGCGGTTTTCATTATTCCAGAAGTTCATCATCGATAAACAATATTTGAAGCTGATAGTCACCATTTCTGGCCCCCTGGCTTTTCAGCATGCCATAAGTATCATCAGCTGGTTTTTCTTTTATATACTGGTGGAACACCATGGCCAAACCAGCCTGGCCGTGTCAAATACCATGAGGAATATCTTCGGCTTTTTTGGTTCTTTTATCTGGGCTTTCTCTTCCACCACCAATTCTATGGTCAGTAATATCATTGGCCAGGGCAAAAAGGAAGAAGTAGTAAGGCTGATCAACCGCATCATGAAGCTGAGCTGCTCGGTGGCCTTCCTTGTGTTTTTATTTCTCAATATATTTCCTGCCGCCTTTCTTTCTATCTATGGACAGAACGAACAGTTTATCAGCCTGGGCATCCCGGTGCTAAGGGTAGTGGCTATAGCCATGTTATTCATGTCAGTAGGTACAATCTGGCTCAATGCGGTTACTGGGACGGGTAATGGAAGAATGACTTTTATCATTGAGCTCGTAGCCATTTCCATGTACTGCATATATGTTTACCTGGTACTTGAGCTGAATAAATTATCTATTGTATGGGGATGGATGTCGGAGCTGTTGTACTGGTCGGTGCTCTTCCTGTTTTCTTACCTATACATCCGGAGTAAGAGATGGTATGCCACTGTTATATAAACCATTGGCAATAGCTTGAAGAAGCTTAGAGTATTAGGATCTACTTTCTATATTTCGGGTATAGGTAACTCCTACTGAACCTGTAAAATTGGTAATGGGTGCATTTAATTTCCTGATGGAAATAATGATCTTCTGTATCTGCGGAAATTGTTTTTCCAGCCTGTCTGCGATCTGCATAGCACAAGTCTCTATGTAATATTGCCGAATGCTGAATTCGTCCTGCACAATGCGGTAGATGGTCACATAATCTACCGTCTGGTCCAATGAATGAATGTGAGTTTCGGGGGCCCGGGTATCAATGGAAATATCCACTTCAAATTCATTACCCACCTTATACTCTTCCTCATACATGCCATGCCCGGCAAAAAAACGAAGACCTTTTAGTTCAATATTAAATTGTCCGGGCATAGCAGTAAAAAGTTTGAAAACCAGGCTTAATGAATTCCTTTTTCACTCAGGTATCTTTCTGCATCCAGTGCAGCCATACATCCGCTACCGGCTGCTGTTACGGCCTGGCGGTATATCTTATCCTGAACATCACCAGCAGCAAATACACCTTCCACATTGGTTTTTGAAGAACCAGGTATTGTTTTGATATACCCCGCTTCATCCATATCAATAAAGCCTTTGAAAATATCTGAATTAGGAGTATGGCCAATCGCAACAAAAAAACCTTTGATGGGCACTTCCACGTTTTCGCCTGACTGGTTGTTCTTGATCCTTACAGCTTCCACTGTTTTCTCACCCAATATTTCATCGGTTTCTGAGTTCCAATAGATTTTGATGTTAGGCGTGTTCTTTACCCTGTCCTGCATCACCTTACTGGCACGCATTTCATCGCGCCTTACCAGCATATGCACATTAGAGCATAGTTTGGATAAGTATAAGGCTTCTTCTGCAGCTGTATCACCGGCGCCTACAATTGCCACTTCCTTACCCCTGAAAAAAAATCCATCACAAACGGCACAGGCACTCACGCCGTAGCCATTCAACCTCTGTTCGCTTTCAATATTTAACCATTTGGCTGAAGCCCCGGTAGAAATAATAATTGATTCGGCTTCTATGATCTTTTCTTCGTCTATCCATACTTTATAGGGACGCACAGAGAAATCAACCTTGGTGGCTAAACCATAACGTATATCTGCACCCATTCTTTGGGCTTGTTTTTCAAAATGCACCATTAGTTCCGGTCCCTGAATGCCATCTGGAAAACCAGGATAGTTCTCCACATCCGTAGTAATAGTGAGCTGTCCGCCTGGTTGAATACCCTGGTAAAGCACAGGCTTTAAATTAGCCCTTGATGCGTAAATGGCAGCCGTATACCCTGCAGGACCTGATCCTATAATTAATAGATTTACTTTTTCTGTTTGATTGTTATCCATGCTCATTGTTGTGCTTAGTGCGCGAATTTAGATGGATTTGCGCTAACCGCATTCCCAAGAAATTCACATATCTCTAAATATTCTTTCATACTGATCATATACCTTATTTAGGAATGATCAATGTATGGTATTGCGAAGCGTATCCGCCAAAATAACCCAACGCATTATTACTGATATTTCCAAGAACTTTTGAAGGAGTGGAAAATGGATTGCCTACAGAATTATAAGCATATTCCATGGTTCTCCAAAAGTCAAAAGTGGCTTTGTCTATATTGCTTACTTTAAATGTAACCGTATCGCCGCGATTAAAAAGATTCTCATCCCTGCTACTTGTATTTCTGTCCACTCCGGGCTGCACCTGCAGTTCATAGGTGGTACCATCTATAAAGAGATCATCGAAAGTAGAATTGAATGGAGGTAAAAAAGGACCCCGGTTGATGCTGGTATAATACCGAATGTAATCACCAAAACCTGGAGGATCGGTAGCTCTGACCATTACAATAGCTTTGCTGCTGTCTTTTCCCGGAGCCGGCTTTACCCATATAGAATCAATTACCCTGGTAATTCCCGGGATGGTGGTATTGGCCGTATAGGTTTGTCCCTCACTTACAATCTTTAGCTCATAGCTGTGGTTCAATTCGCCCTCAAAGGCAGTTGCCAGGTTGGATGAATCTATTGAATAATAATAAAAGGAAATATCTGGTGTTACCGGTATGGCATATTCTTTTAACTGGTGAGTGCCGCTACTTCCTGAAACCCATACCTGTGCATTATGAATAAAATTTTGAGCCAGGTCTTGCGGACTGATCTCGGCAAAATATCCAACGGACCTGGTTAGGATCACACGGGGAGGCTGGTTATTCTCAATGGTAGCTTCTACCACCATTTTAGGGTCGGCGTTATCTAATTTGAAATTGATATCCTTTTCACAACCCAACAGTATATAAACTACCAGGAATAATGCTATTCTATTCATCGATGAGCAAAAATAATTAAAAACAAACAGCCCTGATCTATACGACCAAGGCTGTTATAAACCCATCAATTTGCTATTTTAATCCCTAAGGGAATTATCCTAAATAAGCTTTCAGAGCATTGCTATACCTGGCTTTTTGCAAGCGTTTGATAGCCCTTTCTTTGATCTGGCGTATTCTTTCTTTCGTTAGGTCATATTTCTGACCAATTTGCTCTATGGTAGTACCGTTTTCACCATCTAGACCGAAATAGGCATTCACGATCTCTGCTTCGCGTGGTGATAATGATTTTAATACTCGTCTGATCTCGTTTCTTAAAGAGTCTTTCATTACGTCATCGTCAGTATCATCGCTACCTTCCAACAGGTCACCCATCGCTACGTCCTCAGCCTCGTGTACAGGGGCATCCAGGGAAGTATGACGTGTATTGCTCTGGAAAATATTGTTGATCTCTGTTTCACTCATTTCAAGAATGTCGGCCAGTTCTTCAGTACTGGGCTCCCTTTCATGCTCCTGCTCAAAAGCCATATAAGCTTTATTGGCTTTATTGTAGGTACCGATCTTGTTTTGAGGCAGGCGCACCAGGCGACCTTGCTCAGCTAAAGCCTGTAATATAGACTGGCGGATCCACCACACAGCATAGGAGATGAATTTGAAACCTTTGGTCTCATCAAAACGCTGGGCTGCCTTGATCAAACCAAGGTTTCCCTCATTGATCAAATCACTTAATGATAAACCCTGGTGTTGATATTGTTTTGCTACTGATACCACGAAACGGAGATTCGCCTGTACTAATTTGTCCAAAGCCCTTTGATCTCCCATCTTGATTCTTTGAGCGAGAGTAGTTTCTTCTTCCGGAGTGATCATTGGGATCTTAGAGATCTCCTGAAGATACTTCTCTACCGCTTGCGAATCCCGGTTGGTTATCTGGGTAGCAATTTTGAGCTGCCTCATAAATTAAATCCTTAATTATTAAGATGAATAAATAAACTTGACACTTGATTTTCACAGAAAGTTGCAAAAGGATAGTTAATCCGTCCAAGACTATCTGCAAAGGTAAGTTTCAAATTTTAATTGTCATAATCCTTTAACGACTTATTATCTACAAAAACTGTACTATACCTCTTAACCCCGAAATATAGACTGGTTAAGGTTTTCCAAAGAATGAACAATAATTCAAAAAAGGGTTATTCACAGTTTTTGTGGGGTGGTACGATATTTATTGCGCAAAAATACCCAGATGACAACCCCTGCTATCACCAGTCCGGTGGATATAACTTCTGCCTGAGTAGGGTGTAATCCAAAGAAGTCGAGCCGGTTATTGACCCTGATCTTTTCAATAAAGAAACGCTCCAGTCCATTCAGGATCAGGTACAGGCAAAACAGGCCACCAGCAGGCTGCACCCGTTTACGAAGTGCCCACAGTAGAAAAAAGAGTAATGTACAAGCTATGGTTTCATAAAAAGGAGTAGGAAAAACCGGTATAGGCAGCTGATTGCAATACTTACCCTCACACCCGGCAATAGGTACCCCTGTTTCATTAACATTATGCGGGTAATTATAGGCAAAGACCCAGTTAGGCAAAAAGCTCAATGCGCCCGGCTTTTGAAACGAAGCATGATGAACATCCTGCAGGTTTTCATAATGCGTAGAAAAAAAGCTCGCGTGCTTATTCACTGAATCGGTAAAATCATTGGGCGCGGCCAATACTATTTTATTAGAAGCATCAAGCTTATAAGCATTATTATAAATACCCCAGTCACCATCACCAGCCGTTTGGCAGCCAATACGGCCAATGGCATAGGCAATCATCAATGGCGGCGCTATGGCATCGGCCAGATGCCGTATTGAAAACTTATGTTTACGGGCATACCAGATAATGACCGCTGTAGCACAGATCAGTCCTCCATAAAATGTAAGACCCCCGCCGGAAAATATATATTCAGAAGGACGCTTCAGAAAGTCGGACCAGTTTTCAAAAATATCAAACAGCTTGGCACCCAATAATCCCACTACCAGGGCAATGATGGTGATCTCGCCCACCCTGTCATGCGGCCATACCCTAATTGTTCTCTCTTCCGGCCTGGCTAACTGTTGTTTTTTCGCATCTCTCCATTTGATCCAGGCAAATAAGGCTCCTACTAATAGACCAAGAGGAATACTGCCCTTTCCTGAAAATATATACGCCTGCGTATCCTGGGTTTCGCTGGCATCCAGGAAGAATAAGGCCAGGATCTTGAAACCCAAAATAAATCCAAGCACAAAATTCAGCACCAGGTCAGATACCGAAGCCCCCTTACCTACTGTGATCTTAGATTCCGTAGGCTGAAACAAACCAAGCTTGCTTTTCCGTTTTAATTCGCTGGTCAGAAGCGCAGCTGCCACCAAAAAAGAGATGGCTACAAAAAAGCCAAAGGAATTTATAAATCTTAAAAAGCCGAGCTCGATACCGAAGAAATCCTTGAAAACGTAATAAAGGTTGGGATACATAAGCGGATGAGGAATAAAACGCAATGTTATGTCAATTTGATAGAATTAAAAAAGAGGCATGCCTGAAACCAAAGGCAAACATGCCATCCTTTCCAATTCTTCCCATATCAAATTCACTATTCAACATATCTCAAATGAGCTTTTATTATGATAAGATTTCCAGGTATGGGGCCTTAGACTTTTAGCCAGGCTTACAAATAAGCAATCCCTAGCTTACGGCCATGCTCGGGTATACCTCCTCCCTATCTACTCCCTACTTCCGCTATAGATACTGCGTGATGATCACGCAGTATTCCGGGCGTATATAGGAAGTAGATAGGCCTTAGCTATAGAGGAGGTAGCAGGGAGATGAGACCTGGGGATAGAAATTGAAGGTTCATTATACCAAAAAAAATGGCCGTCTTGGAGACGGCCATTCCAGATCTTTTGAAAGGAATCAATTACAATATTGATCAAAAGCGCTGATAAGGTTATTAGCGATCATTTGAGCAGACCTGCCCTCAATCTGGTGACGTTCAATGAAATGAACCAATTGGCCATTTTTGAACAAAGCCACAGAAGGAGAAGAAGGCGGATAAGGCATCATGTGAGATCTTAAAGTCTGAACAGCCTCATTATCGAAACCAGCAAAACTTGTAGCCAGGAAATCGGGTCTTTTACCAGCATTGGCTACTGCCATTAATACCCCAGGACGGGCTGTACCGGCAGAACAGCCACAAACTGAGTTGATGACAACCAGTGTAGTACCATCCTGCTTTAGTTGATTCTCAACCTCATCTTTTGAAAGAAGCTCTTTAAAGCCATTATCTGTCAGTTCCTCTTTCATGGGTTGCACTATTTCTATTGGATACATGTTGAAAATTTTTTTGCAAAGTTATGGAAGATTAAGTGACATAAAATGTTATAAAATACCTATTCTGGCAGACAATTAATTATTAGCATGCCATAACGACAGCATTTTCATCCATTTTTGCTGTTGGAATACAGTTTGAACATTGATCTGCAATTCATTTAAATAAAAATATTAAAACAAGAATTATATGACACTTATTAGAGTTAATGGCAAATCTGCTTATACCGGATTTAACAATTTGATGGAAAGCTTTTCTACTCCATTTGCGTCTTTATATAAACAGGACCCATCCTTAGGATTAAATCATAGGACTCCTGTTAACATCAAGGAAATAGAAACTGGTTATGAATTGGAGTTGGTAGCACCCGGTTTTGACAAAGAGGATTTCAAAATTAAGTTGGATAAAAACCTGCTGACCATTTCTGGTGAAAAGAAAAAAGCAGGCGAAGGCAATGCGGATAAATATATCAGGAAGGAATATACGAATCAGGTCTTTGAACGCTCTTTTACAGTTGAAGAAACTATTGATGCTGAAAACATCTCAGCAAAATATGTTAATGGTATTTTGACTTTAAACTTACCTAAAAAGGCAATAGTCAAAGAAGAAGTAAAACAAATTAATATTCAGTAAGACATATAAATTTTTTTCTCATAAGCAGTTGGTTTTGGTTTACACCCTCCGTTTCAACGGAGGGTTTTCTTTTATTGTTTAATATTGCAAGCCTTAAACAGATTCGTAGCGACATGAAGAAACTATTGACCCTTTGTATTTACGTGCTGTTCTTTTTTCATATTTCCCAAGCCCAGGATAGTTCACATGTCATGCAGCCTGATTCCATGCGCATGTTTCATCCTGATTCATCATTAAGGATCATTGATCTTAACCCCTACTTTACCATACATGTAGATTCCACTCTGAATTACCAGCTCCAGATCAATAAGAACCCATCGAATTATTTCTGGTATTTAAAAAATGCACCAGTTGGATTGCGCATTCAAAAAGATAATGGTATCATCAGCTTCAAAGCAGATAAGTCTTACTTTCTTTCGGGTAAGCTAAAATATGACGTCGATTACAAGGTCAATATTGGTGTGCAAAACCTGAATGATCCTAAGGAGAAGATCGATACCAGCTTCACCCTGGTTTTTTATAATACCGAGATCATTCCATCGAAAGTGAAACCCACAGTGAGCGGCCCTATATGGATTGATGAAGGAGAAACAGCCAGCTTCAAGGTAGTATGTGAGTCGGGTAGCTACCCTATAGAAAATATTATTACACTAACCAGTGTACCTATCAGCAATTACACGAACGTGCAGGATTGTGGAGATGAGTTCAAATGGACCCCTTCGTATGATGTGGCCCGGGAGAATGACAGTGCCAAGTCGAAATTAGTATTGGTTTATTTTATTGGCTCCAATAAATTTAATGTAAGGGATACGGCAGTTGTAAAGTTTATTGTCAGGGACGCCTTAAACTATCCACTGGCCCTGGAAGAATATAACCAGACAGTTAAAAATGTGGACCAGTACATCATGAAGCTGAAATATACTTTTCTGCAGCTGGATAAAAAGCTAAAGAAAACTAAAACAGCCCGTATCAGCTTCGACCTGACCTCCGCCACTACCTCACTGACAGGCACCATCCTATCTACATCAAGTAACGATAATGCGCAAAAGACCGGCAAAGTGTTACCAAGTGTAGGACTAGCCTTAGTGCCTATTAAGGAAGCCTCAGTGCCGAGCAAGGTAGTAGATCAAAACCAGGCTGCACAAATACGTGCTTCTATTAAAAGACTGGAATACATGAGGCAGGATAACATTGCCCTGGGAAACAAGGATCCGGATATTAGTAAAAAGACCGGAAAGCTTAAGGAAGAATTAAGGCAGGTGCAAATGCAATTGATAGACGTGCCTATTGAATTGACCAACGACCTGACAGAAGAAGAATTAAACCGGTATTTTAACAGTCCTAAGGTGAATAAAAAATACAGGCTTAAAGGCTAGGCAATTAAAGGCAATTATCTTTTCTTCTGGTGTCTATTAAATATTGGATCTTCCAAACTCCATTAATCTTCACCAATTGATAGGAATCCACACCACAATGGCTGAATTTATCACCGAGATAAAATTTATATGGCGTCCAGGCTATGGCCAGGTCCTGGTCGACCTTTATCAGATCAAAACTGATACGCTCATCATAAACCATTGAGTGTGGCTTGGCAATAAAGTATATAAAAGAATCCAAGGGTTCGGTTTGTATGCCAACCTGTCCCTGTTTGTTTTTGTTAACAGATTGCAGCATGGCGCCCTCTGCAAAGGCAGACCGAAGCAGCGCCGTATCTGACTTTCTCATCCCGTCAAAAAGGTTGTTAATGGTCTGTTTTATAGCGGAAATTTCTGTTTCCTGCGCCTTGCAAACGGACACTGAGCAGAAGAATGTTAATACCAAATAAAATAGCTTCATATAAGATTTCTTTATCATTTTCTGGCTGCAAAATTGAACAGTAAAGTAAAACAACACATCATGAAACGTTTCAATTTTTTATCAGCGGTCATTCTAATCGTTTTAATGGTTGCGGGTGCAAGCTGTACTACTCTGCATAGCGGTTATGATGATGAATATTATACAACCAATGACAGGACACCTAACAGGATCTATGTAGATGATGGCTATAATGGAACCATTGTACTTGAAAGAGATCCTTATTCAGGAAGATACTACCAGGTAAGCCCTTATGGTTACTCTTCAGGCTATAATAATTACAGTCGTAATAACAGGTACTACAGCAGGAATAGGGTCTATTCAAGAAATAATGGTGGTTACAATTATCCATCTAATTCCAATCAACAACCCACTGAGCAGCAAAAGAAAGAATACCAGCAGAAAAGAAATGACGCCCGTAATAAAGTGCTTGGTAATTAATTAACAAATGTCATTAAAAGAAAAAACCCCGGTAACCGGGGTTTTCTTTATTTAATATAGCCTAATATCTTCAGCATGCTTTGAGCTGACTGCTCTTTAGCATAAACCCAATCGATTAATTTACCATTTTTATCATGCTCAATGATGATATGTTTTGGTGAAGGTATAAGACAGTGCTTGATACCACCATACCCACTGATCTGATCCTGGTAGGCGCCGGTATGGAAAAAGCCTACATACAGTGGTTCTTCGCCATTGGACTTCGGTAAAAACACTTCATTTATATGTTCCTCTGAATCGTAATAGTCATGGCTGTCGCAGGTGATGCCTCCCAGCACCACCCTTTGAT
>JAEZLJ010000172.1 GCA_023415275.1 Bacteroidota bacterium | reverse complement strand
GCTAAGCTTTACATTATGTATAACGTCCAGTAAGCCTTTTTCATACAGGTCATTCGACAATTCCCAGAACATGATACCGCCTAATTGATGATCGATAGCATACTTAACTTTCAATTCAATAGAACGTCGGTCATCATAAGTCACAAAAAGTAACTTTTCGGAATTATATAAATAAGGAGCCATTACAGTTTCATCCCAATGATATTGAAATCCACTATCCACCGAATACTCCGATTCCATATTCTTAAAAGCAATACCAGTTTTAAACTTTCCTGACTGGTAAAGACCTAAATTGGAATCTGGTACGGCTTCCCACATCCTACCGTAAAAGGCAGCACCAATAATGATCTTTTGGCTGGGAACTTTTAATTGCAGCAGCTTTGATACAGCATTATCAATAGATTCTGGTTGTTGGGGAGATGAATATAAAGCGGTATGGTGACCAGTAATTACGGAATACCCACTCACCAGGTCATAGGTCATCAGGTTTACCAGGTCAACTTTTTTCATCACCTTTTTCCAGTCAACAGATTCATCAATGTATTTATTAAAGCCACCCGCAGCGAAACTGATCACCTGCTTCTTACCTAGAGTTTTCCTCAATTGACCAACCAACTGTGTAAAGTTGTGTTTGTCAGCCAATTGATACTTATGGCCGGGAAATCCAGCTATGGTGGGATATTCCCAATCAAGGTCTATTCCATCAGTGTGAAAATACTGGCTTAACTCATTTACTGAAGCCGCAAATTCTTGACGGTCCTTTTTACTTGAGAAAACATCGGAACAGGTTTCACAGCCACCCCAACCACCTAAAGACAGTAAAACTTTGAGATCCTTATTTCGTTCTTTTAAACTGACCAGCTTTTGAATAACGGCTGTATCCAATGCATTTGAAACATAAAGCCTGGAGTCTTTCAAATGGCAGAAGCTAAAGATGATATGAGTGAGCTTTTCGGCCTGGATACTGTCTATTTCGGTCAGGCGCTTGCCAGCATAATAAGCTATTACAGAAATATTACGACTTGACTGTGCCAAAACAGCCGTGGAAAACAAAAGACCTATTATCAAAACCAAAAATGCAGGAATGAGTTTCTTCATGTATCAGCATTGTATTACGAAATGAAAATTAATAATCCTAAGATTAAGTAGCACTTTTAGCTATTCGCATTTATACCCCAAACTGCCTTAAATGATGATCAAGGTGCTTCCATTGAAAGATTGCCCATTCTTCAGGCGATAATTTCCCAAAAAAAGGATGGGGATGCCTTGTACACTTAGCGGCGCCTCCTTCAAAAAACATTACAATAGAAGCTTTTGCTTTTGCTTTCTGTTCTTCAAAATCAAGGTTGTCTGGAAAGATATAACTTTTATCTGTCGGGGAATTCTTCCTAAATGGCTTATCACCAAGCACCTGTTTTTTAATGATAGGACCAATGATCCTCCCAATAAAAGCCCAGGACATATTGTGCTTTCCCCTGGCTGTTTCCATTGATATATGGCAATGCGCCAGCATTTGTGAAATGTTCATTCTCCCCCATTCTGCTTTTGATGCAGGGGTCAGTTTATCAATCCTTCTTAATAAGACAGCTACATCAGGTTCATTAAAAAGATTCCTCATTCCTTGATTATTTCCTCGTTAAAAGGTTGGTACATGAAAATAAATAAAATGTATATATAGTCAATGAATACCGAAGACAATACAATCTCTGAACTTACTTCCAAACGGAAAATATGTTTATAAGTAAATATAGATTTACTGTAGCTGTCCTTGTGAATGAGCATTTGACTTTAAATCCCGGATAAAATACATTAAATAGTTAACTGATTCAGCATTGACGTCTCTACATACTTTCTTAACAAAGCTGATTAAATTACAATTGACAAATCAAGTCAATGATTTCCCTGTAAAGCATAGACATTCAGAAAATTAACCTGTGTTTCTTAAAAATTAGCCTTTACAGGATATGAATTAAAACGCTTATTATGACATAAAATCACATAATAAGATTCATCCTTTTTATTTGAATATTTATTAAGACTGCAGTTTGTGGATTGTTCTCTGCGACATCATAAGATATTTCACATTTTTAAAAACTCAACTCTCCTATTATTAGCCTTACCCGCCAGGGTTTCATTTTTATCAATGGGTTCAGCTTCCCCCTTACCATCCGTTTCCATTCTTTTTTCATCTATACCGAATTCTTTTACCAACGCATCCTTAACAGCTGCAGACCTTCTCTTTGATAGTTCAAGATTACTGGCATCATTGCCATCAGAATCTGTATGTCCAATTATTTTCACTTTTAGATCGGCATTTTCTTTTAATACTGTTGCCATTTCTTTTAAAGTACCATATGATTCCGGCTTGATGATATCGCTATTCACATCAAATAAAATTCCATGAGTGACCCATTTCTTTTGTTCCAGGATTTTCTTTCGTGCATCTGGTGCCCCTACAGCAAGACGGAGATTCGAAACGAGATAATGCCAGTCACCAATGTTTTGTATCCAAAAGATCATTGAATTGAACTTCGCTCCCTGCTGAACAGCTTTTGGCACATCCCACACCTTCTCTTCATTTAAATACACACGCATTCTTTCTTTCTGCCGCCAGAATGCTACATGCACAGGTCGCGCCATGTTTCCGAATTGGGTGATCTTGGTGGTTGTAGCTGCATTACCAAAATTATTCTTCCTGGTATCGTAACTGGAAGATCCATTTCCATCAGTTCCCGGCAGAATGTTTAAAGAAAAACGATTGGGTGCTGACTGCCAGTTCTCAGGTTGATCACGATTTTGTAGTTCCACAAAACTTGAATAAATACCCCATGAATGCGCGGTTTGATCAACTAGCATATCATACTCAAAAGTGAAATCTTCCGGAAGCACATCAATAAATTCCGGCATAAAAAAACCTGCTTTGCCCATGGCCAGCCAATGGCCGGCTTTACCTTCAATAGTCATTATTTCACCAGCTGAATTAGTATTCCATTTGGCAGGAAAATCCCCCACCGCATCCTGCATGAAGTCTTCAAACACCATGATCTTTTCACCAGGTACAAAATCATATTTGCTGTAGGTTTTTATACTAGCTGCAAAAGACGGCGAGTTGGCATCCTTACTGTTTGCAGCCTGGTCATTATTACTGTTGTCGTCTTTTCCTTCACCTATAGTTTTATCTACTTTCTTATCGATTTTCTCATCAACCTTGTTCTCTGTTTTTTGCTTCACCTTATCACCTATTTTTTTCAATATTTGACCCTGTGTTAACAAACAAATACTAAGAAGAGTAGTGAATAAAATATTTCTTTTCATAACCTGAAATTTTTAATTGAGTAAACATTTCAGGGTTTAAGATCAAAGAAGAAAAGTCTATCGAGGGGGTAACACTAAGAGTACTAACAAGGTACGAAACTTAAATGACAACTCATTAGATTCAGTGCGGGTACAAGTGCTAAAAATGAGAGCAGGCGATTACTATATAAATCATTTTTTACATACACTACATCTCTAGTCCTCCATCTATATTATTTGCTTACAAAACCAGTTCAACAATACCCTTTACATACAACTTTTGCAGCACTAAATTATCCAGAACCTGGATGGCCTTATTAAAAAAAACTTATAAAGGTTGCAGTCATAAGATGGCCAAAGTTTAAACAAATCATCTTTTTTATTAAACTGCAAATATTAAGTAATACGGGCCATCCAGTCCATTAAGAATTCTACTTTACTTTGGAAATTTTGAACTTGCTTTAACCCGCTTTACCTGGTTTGTATGCCTGTCTGTATGTGCAATCCAAAGTAAGGTGTATTGCTGCAAATCACGGATGTGCCAAACACCGGCATCTTCCGACCGGAAAATGAAATGAAGGCGAAAGTCGCTTGGAGTTTCTTTTACCAGGCTTATCACCGCATCCCTGAAACGAGTAAAAAACTGAAGCAATTCCTGCTTATGTTGAAAACGTCCTAGTGGTTGTGCAACAAATGGAGCTTTCATTTTTACAGGGTCATTCTTGTAAGCGATCATAATAGAATCCACACCCTTCACTTTGGCCGCTAACTCAGGCATTTCAGGTGTAAATTGATTATTAAGTAAATCCCAATAAAGTAACTCTTCATATATTCCCAAATGCTCTATTACTTCAGCAATTGACCATTGGCTGCTATCGGGTTTGAAGTGCAACTGCTGATCAGTCAAATTTTCCACTTCTCTAATTAAGTTTTTCTGCGTCGTGTCCAGGCCTAACAGCAAAACTTTTCGGTCATTTTCTGTCCATAGGCGTGAACTACTCTGCGCAATAGCATTAGAGAATGAAACGCAGAATGAAAGAACTAATAACATTTTCATAACCATAGTTTGGTGTTCACTTATTGTCTAAAAAACATGTAATAAGTTACCAATTTTTATTCTGATAACAAACAGTACTATTAGCCAAACAGTCCACCTTTTCTCGTTGGTTACCATAGCCTTTCTTCAATCCAGTAAACATCAATTAACAACTGACCATAGGTAATATCTATTCCATCTTCACCCATTCATCAATGATCTTCTCCTTTGGCTTTAGCAGTACAGTTTTGAGTCCTTTGAACCGATCTTTGATCCGCATAGCTATGCTGATCGGTATCTCATAGTCTTTATGAAACTCACCGGCAAAGACCACATCATAATCAAAATCATACTCTTCATGGGTAAGCAACTCCTTATCTTCCTCTGTGGGCTTTTCCCGCATAATAATGGTTGCCTTTTCCTTTTTCACCTTCTTTTGTCTTTGCAGCGTACTATTTTCTCTTGCTTCAGCTTCTTTTAACAAGGCAGGAATCATTTGCTCAAAATCTTCTTTACTAATAGCTATACAGTTCAGGGAATGTAAATACCTGTATAGCCTTAACAGCACTTCGGCCTGGGAGAGACCTTCCCCTGCAAGGGCAATAGCTTTTTTTCTGCATAGGTTATTCAGAGTCCTGCACCTGTAGCCTGGCATCACATAGCGGTAAACCAGTGAATATATAGTATTGGCCTTTCCAAAACGTTTGGAACTGGCTCTTGAGCGGGCAAAGGCTTCATCCTTTAAGAAACGCCTGGTATCCACCCCTGGTTTTTCCCTTGCCAGGTAATCTTCTTCTTCCTGGTAGAAGTTAATGCCATCTACGGTGCCTATGATTTTTATGGAGCTGATCTGGCGTGCCATATGATATTGATTTTATTAAGCAAAATACTAAATATATTAGTAAACAGGAAGCCTTTTGCCAGGAAATATTTATCCACAGGCAGGTATAAGCGCAATTATAAGACAGGCTGCTTGATAGTTGAAGTATGGCAACTAGCTATCTACTCCCTACAAACGGTATGGATACTCCGTTCCCGAACGGAGTATCCATACCGTTGCTATACTGTAGATAGGGAGATGATAGGGAGCAGGTAGGAATGTCGATTATCGAACAAGGAGTATTGAGTGATGAAGGATTAGGGGGTAGAGGCATTATTTGGTTCAGTCATTCTTTAGGAAGATGGCGAGGCATGATCAATATCTAATGTTCAATGCTCAATTTTCAAGAATAGAAAGTAATCGTAAGAAATGGTGAACAAAGGTTTGGAATATTGGTTGCCAGGGTATTAAATAAAAAAGATGGCATGGCTGCCATCTTTTTTATCAATTACTAACCTATTATATCAGAGTTTCATTAAGGATACCCGCTTGGTGGTACCGCCCTGGCGAATCTCAGCAAAATAAGTACCTGCTGAAAAAGAAGAACCAAAACTGATCGTTTCTCCTGCAGCAAAATTGGTATTCCTGTACACAACGTTGCCATTTAAATTGGAAACAGTGATCGAAACCTTATCCGTGGTATTGGCGCTATTTACGGTAAGGATAAATGAATGGCTGCTTGGGTTGGGTGCATATACCACATCCAAAGCAGATTCCACTGCAGTTGAAGACTGATCATGAGGAACTGAAACAGTTACTGTGGCAAAGCCTGTTAAGTAAGCATCATCCTTTGCCCTGAGTTTGATAGTATAGATCCTTCCATCTCCCAGCCCTGAACGTTCGGCCCGTAAACGTACATGATGAGCATCGACTATTTCCCAGTCAGACTCAGTATTTCCGTCACCTAAGCCATTTTCATCTTCGTCACTGCTGATCATGAATATCTCTGGGACAATTAAACCTCCGCAATTATCTGTTACAGTATAATCCAGGTACACATCTACCATCTTGTGGTTAGGTGACCATAAAATATTGGGCGTGGCAGAAACTTCTGAAAATGCAGGAGGCTCGTTATCTATAACGGTAATATCAAAATGGCAGGTCACAGGATCATTTGTTCCATCAGTAGCTGTCCATGTGATAGTGGTTGTTCCTTTATTTAATGTAGCACCCTCTAAAGAAGAGCCACCGCTGCCTGTTGTGGCACCAGTTAATTCATAAGTAAGGGTTAATCCGCAATTATCAGAAGCCTGAGGATCAAACTCAGTACCTACAACCTTATAAGAGCAAACACCCGGGTCAGTATTTCTTTCATTAGAAGCTAATGCGGGACAGGTTATCTCTGGCACCTCGTTATCAACTACTGTGATGGTTTGAGTACAGCTAACTGTAGCACCAGCACCGTCTGTGGCTGTCCAGGTGATAGTGGTTACGCCTTTAGGAAATGATGCCGTCAAGGCTTCACCATCATTTCTTACGCCGGTTACAGCTGTAATAGGACTTCCACAGGCATCTGTGCCAACAGGTGCGCTTACATTAATATTTGCACCACAAAATCCCTGGGTATTTTCTGTAATGGCAGCAGGACAATTGATCGTTGGAGCTCCGCTATTGTTGCAGACAAGATCATAAGTTGTGCTTTGACCGCTAACTCCTATAATTACATGATCAATATTTCCATCAAAATTGGACCATTTGTTCTTGTCGGTGCCTGCCATGAACTGGATAGTTGACGAATTTAGCAAACGAGAGGCGGGCTTTGCCTGTATCAACGCAGCTAAAGTTGTTGCTTTAAGTCCAGGTCCTGAATTCAGCAATTTTTTGGCTGAATACCATTTACCAGTAATCGCATTCCATGTTTGCCAGGTATTTAATACTACTGGTGTTGCCTGGGAAGCAGGCTCAAATATCCAGGTATCTTCTCCTGAAGCATCTCCATCATAACTTACCTCAATACTAATAAACGGAGCTACGCCTTTATTGCCATTTTGCTTTACGTAAGTACTGTATTTTAATTCAGTAATGGAGCTAATTAAAGTTTGCTTGTAAAGATTTCCTGTATGAAAGCTAGCGGTTTTATCTGTATTGGCACCAATTTGCAACCTTCCACTTCCAGGAGCGCCAGGAGCAGAATTCGGGTCAAGGTCCAGAAAGGCATTGTTAAAACCATTGTCTTTTGTAGCATGCCAGCCATTCATATTGCACTTGCTGACAGTAATGGTTTGCGAATAAGAAATGGAAGCAAAAAACAGTGAGGCAGCCACAGAAAGTGGCCTGAGTAAAGAAGTTTTCATTCCGGTGACGGTTTAATTTAGAAATAGGGTTTCCGGCCTTGCAAAGGATACATTTTCTATATAGGCTTCCAGAAGAAAATGGATTGTTAGTTGGCTGCTCGCAGGATATACTTATTTGCAGATAAATAAGCTACACTTACCACCGTGGTAAAATGTAAACGTAAACAATAAAGGTTTTCAGGAGATTGGGTACGGTTGGTAAGAGGGATAATCTGCTGCTAACATAGAAAGGTTTTTTGATATTTGCAAGTACTTGCCTGTACTTCCTTGAATCTTCACATTATAAACGCTTCCGTTAAAGCATCCAATTAGCTACAACTAACAGGAGTACAATTAATATTTTCTTAGAATGCTTCATTGTAATACCTTAATAAATAAATTTAAAGGACTAAATAGAAATATTTGAACCTGGAAGTTTTTGATTTGTTGGTAATCATAAAGTCTTGATTCTAACCTCTAATTCCACACAAAAGCTTGTTGTATGTATATAGAAGCCAAAACACCTGCAGAAAGAATGGTAATGCAACCTGACAAGCATTTTTCTGGTTATGTGCTCCGCATAGCACTTACTGCAGCACTTGCAGGATTTATTTTTGGATTTGACACGGTAGTGATATCAGGTGCCAACCTTCCCATTAAACAACTCTGGCATACCTCTCCTCTATTTCATGGATTTTTTATAATGTCCATGGCCTTATGGGGTACAGTGGTGGGGGCCATTTTTGGTGGCATTCCTACACAGAAATGGGGAAGAAAAAAAGTATTGGTTTGGATAGGCATTCTTTTCAGTGCTTCTGCATTGGGAACAGCATTGGCCCCTGATCCTTATACCTTCTCATTGTTCAGATTCATTGGCGGACTGGGAATTGGCGTATCTTCTGTGGCTGCACCTACCTACATTTCAGAGATATCTACGCCAGCCAACAGGGGTAAGCTGGTAGCATTATACCAGTTTAACATCGTATTTGGTATTCTCATTGCCTTCCTGAGTAACTATTTTTTACAGGGTGTAGGTGGTGCTAATGACTGGAGGTATATGCTTGGCGCACTGGCGGTGCCTTCAGTGTTATATTCCATACTGGTGATAGGCGTACCTGAAAGCCCAAGGTGGCTGATAACTAATAAAAATGACCCCGCTAAAGCAAAGAAGATCTTGTCTGATCTGGGAATTGCCGATCCCGAAGCAGAAACAGCCTCTATAGTGAAAAGCTATCAACATGAGACCTCTGCCGGGCATAGTTCCGGCTTGTTCAGCTCCAAATACAAACGCATATTATGGCTGGCGTTCATGGTAGCTTTTTTCAACCAGGTGTCTGGAATTAATTTCATATTGTACTATGCTCCTGAAATTCTGGAAAGAGCTGGCCTGGCTGCTAAAGAATCACTTTTCAATTCCATAGCAATTGGGGGCACCAACCTCATTTTTACTTTCGTAGGTCTTTACCTGATTGATAAATTGGGAAGAAAAACTTTATTGGCCATCGGATCCTTTGGATATATTCTAAGCCTGGGAATGGTGGCCTGGTGTTTTTACTCTCATGCCGGCGCTACCATTTTAATGACCTTCCTACTCCTGTTCATTGCTGCCCATGCCATAGGACAAGGTGCAGTGATCTGGGTATTTATCTCGGAGATTTTTCCGAATAAGGTAAGGGCAATGGGCCAATCATTCGGCGCCAGCATACATTGGGTGTTTGCTGCATTGATCACACTGATCACGCCAGTGTTTTTAGATAAGGACAATGGAGTTTTCAAAGATAATCCCTGGCCCATTTTCGCATTTTTTGCTTTCATGATGGCATTGCAATTGGTTTGGGTGTTTACCAAGGTTCCGGAAACCAAAGGTGTGTCACTGGAGGATCTTGAAAAGAGTTTGGTGGAAGAATGATCTTTTATGAGTTCACACCAATAATACTTTCCCGTTTATTATGTAAATAAAGAAGATGAAGCAGTTAAAATTCCTTATATACCTAACCTCTTTGATCTCCTGTTCAACCATTCGCAATCAATCATCCAAGTTTTCTCCTGCTGATGATCTGCACAGGCCCCTCATCCATTTTACGCCAATGGAAAAATGGATGAATGATCCTAACGGAATGGTTTATTATAACGGAACTTACCACCTGTTTTATCAATATTATCCAGATAGTACGGTGTGGGGTCCTATGCATTGGGGCCATGCCACCACCAAAGATCTTGTGCATTGGGAACATCAACCCATTGCCTTATTTCCTGATAGCCTGGGGTATATATTTTCAGGCAGTGCAGTGGTAGATATAAAGAACACCACAGGTTTTGGAAAGGATGGAAAACCTGCCCTAGTTGCCATATTCACACACCACGATTCCAAAGGTGAAAGCGCTGGAAGAAATAATTACCAAAACCAAAGCCTTGCCTATAGCCTTGATGAAGGAAAAACCTGGACCAAATATGCAGGCAACCCAGTTTTAAAAAACCCGGGTATCAAAGATTTCCGGGATCCGAAAGTCATGTGGTATGAGCCGGGAAATAAATGGATCATGACATTGGCCACTTTGGACAGGATCACGTTTTACTCCTCTCCAGATCTGAAACAATGGAAAAAGGAAAGTGAATTTGGAAAAGAAGTGGGAGCTCATGGTGGAGTGTGGGAATGCCCTGACCTTTTCCAGTTGAATTATAAGGGGCAGAAAACCTGGGTACTCATTGTAAACCTAAACCCAGGAGGTCCTAATGGTGGTTCTGCCACACAGTATTTTGTTGGTGATTTTGACGGTACTGTATTCAAACCCTATTCTACTGAAACCAAATGGCTGGATTATGGACCGGATGAATATGCAGGTGTTACATGGTCCAATACCGGTGAAAGAAAAATTTTTCTTGGCTGGATGAGCAATTGGCAATATGCCACGGTAGTGCCTACCCTAAGATGGCGCAGCGCCATGACTATTCCGAGAGACCTTGGCATTGAAAAGATCGGCAATAGCTATTACGTAACATCCAAACCTGTAGCTGAATTAGATGCGCTTGCAGAGAAACCAATCGTCCTGAGTAATATTAAAGCCGGGAATTATGACCTGACTTCAACCACCGGACTGATGACAGGGCCGGCCACCATACACCTGAAAGCGGACCAACTGAGCGACCTTTCAGTTGTTTTATCAAATGAAGCAGATCAAAAACTGGTAGTTGGCTTTGATCAAAAAACAAATAATTACTTCATAGACCGCACAGCATCCGGAAAGGTTGAATTTGAAAAAGGATTCGCAGCAAGGCATACAGCACCCAGGATTTCCACCAATAAAGATCTTGATATTACCCTTGTCATTGACAATGCTTCAATAGAACTATTTGCAGATGGTGGTGTAAGCGTGATGACCTCAATTTTCTTCCCGGGCAATATTTATTCCCGCATCAACCTTCAATCACCAGGCAATCTTGTCATACAATCTTTAGAATTTACCAGGTTAAAAAGTATCTATTAGAAAAGGGTATGCTGTTAAGAATTTTATTTCTGGACTTTCTCCATTGTCAGTCTTAGTTTATCCCATGCTGCTAATTTCTTCTTTGCTTCAGCCAGCAGCTCATTACATGCTTTGATCACCTGGCTTGTTGGCGCACTGTCAGCATCCTGCAATTGGTTCAAAAGATTGCCCAATGCATTATCCAATTGAGAAAGATTCTTCTCCCCTGGATTGCCAGGATTATCAAACTGTGTTAACTCTTTTTTAAGTGATGATTTGTTCTCTGCGTTAACAGGTCCATTATTTATAGTCTTCTCTAAAACAGATTTATCTGCCATGGCTGTAATAACACGCTGCCTTAGCTGGTACAACTGCAATGAAAACTTAAACTGCTTTTCCAAATCACCTGCAGATGTTTTAACCCTCGGATCCATCTTTATCTCTAGCGGTTGGAGGTATGTTTTTCCAGCAGCAACAAGTTTAACTGTATACTTTCCCGGCATCACAAAGGGAGCATTGGGCTCAGGTGCCGTGTTTTGAAATATGGCAGCGATAGAAAATGATGGAGCCAATGGCAATGGCTGGTAATGCAGATCCCAGGTAAACCTGTGATAACCTGCCTTACCTGAAAGTATTTCCTGTGGCCTGATCCAGTATGGGGGAACATTATTAGGTGGCATCTTGTACATAGTATCCTTGGTGCTATATGAACGGATAATGTTATTACTCATATCCAGCACCTGCAATTGAACCTCATCACTTACATCTTTCTCCAGGAAATAATCTATGATAGCGCCATCAGGAGGATTCTGACCCGCAGGTTCTTCCTGGGGCAGCGGCGTATCAGTGTTCATATTCCATCGCACCCTATATGCAGGTGCCGGCCTGAATAAAAATGTTCCAGGACTTTTGATAGATTGCTGACGAAGCGGGGATATATCATCCAATATCCAGAAGCTACGTCCATGAGTTCCCACCACCAGGTCATTATCCTTGATCACCAAATCTCTTATTGATGTTGCAGGCATATTCAACCTCAAAGATTGCCAATGCTCGCCATCATCCAATGACATGTAAACTGCTGTTTCAGAACCTGCAAATAATAACCCTTTTGTAAATGGATCTTCTCTCACCACGTTGATGGGATCATTAGGTAATCCATTCACAATTTCCTTCCAGTTAGCCCCTCCATCAGTGGTTTTATAGATATGAGGATGCATATCATCCAGGCGGATTCGGTTCACAGCAGCATAGGCGGTTTTGACATCATAATGGCTGGCATCCATAAGCGATACCTTGCTCCAGGATGTAATAGCTGGAGGTGTTACATTCTTCCATGTTTTGCCTCCATTCCTGGTTACATGTATCAGGCCATCATCAGTTCCGCACCATATTGTATTACTGTCTTTAGGTGAAGGAGCTATTGTATAAATAACCCCGCGGCGCGGCATTTTTTTCAGTGCTTCTGTATTAAAAATCCCAACGCTTGCAGGTATATCCCAACTTTCTCTTGTGAGGTCCGGACTGATCTCTTTCCATGAATATCCGCCATCCCTGGTCTTAAATAATACATTACCAGCGAAGAATAGCGTCTTATTATCAACTGGAGAAAACAAAACAGGTGCAGTTCTGAGGAAACGGTATTTCCTTGAGCGTAATGCCTCAGGTGCTACATTTTGCACCTGCCCTGTTCTTTTATCATAACGACTCAATTTACCACCATAAATGATATTGGGATCAAGCGGGTCAGGGGCTACATAACCATATTCTTCTACACCCACCGGATGCCATTCCCTGAAAGTGATCTGGCCATCATTACCCCGGGATGCAATACCTACGGAACCGCTCTCCTGCTGTCCCCCATAAACATTATATGGAAAATCATTATCAGTGCTTACATGGTAAAATTGAGCTGTAGGCTGATTATACCAGGATGAAAAGGTTTGCCCGCCATTTACAGTTATAATAGCACCCTGATCGCTGGCGATGAGCAGTATGTCTGTATTTTTAGGATTGATCCAGATGCGATGATAGTCATCACCTCCCGGGGCTCCTCTGAATGCAGACCAGTTGTTACCGCCATCCACTGATTTCCAGGTCATAACATTGGCGCAATACACAATATCTTTATTCTTAGGGTCTACCTTGATCTCTGCAAAATCACTACCCCTACCCCATAGCCTTGGATCCAGTTGAATCTTTTCCCAGCTTTCACCAGCATCATTACTTCTATAGATACCACTGGCCTTTGCAGCGTCAACGGTGGCGTATAAACGATTGGGATCACTGGGAGCAATGGTGAATCCTATACGTCCTAATCCTTCCGCCGTACCGGGCAATCCCCTGGTTAGTTTTTTCCAGGTGGTACCTCCATCAGTTGATTTAAACAGTCCGCTTTCTGGACCATCCCATGCTCCATTTTCCCAAGGGCCCTGCCTTCCGGCCCAGAGATCAGCGTAGATCACATTCGGATCTACAGGATCAATCGATACCTGTACTGCGCCTGTGTTCTCGTCCTTATATAAAACCTGCTCCCAGGTTTTGCCGCCATCAAGTGTTCTGTACACACCACGTTCTTTATTTGGTCCGTAAGGATGTCCTAATACGGCTGCAAATACACGATTCTCATTTTTGGGGTCAATGGCCAAACCACCAACTTGTTGACCATCCTTAAGACCGGTATTGATCCAGGTGCGCCCGCCATCAGTTGATTTATAGATTCCATTACCTACAGAAAGATCAGGGCGTTGTAAACCCTCCCCGGAGCCAACATATATCACTTCAGGGTTAGAAGGAGAAATTGCAATGTCGCCAATAGAACCTGTAGGCTGATCATCAAAAATGGGCCTCCATGTTCTTCCATAGTCGGTAGTTTTCCATACGCCACCATTATTAACGCCAATATAAAATACATTTGGCTGATCAGGTATGCCTACGGCACCTACTGTTCTTCCACCCCTGTGAGGCCCGATCATGCGCCATTTCATATCATTAAAGAAACCTTGCGGTGTTTGAGCTTTACTGATAATAGTAAGCACAAAGCAGATTGAAATGGAAAAAAGGAACCTGTTGAGCATATCAAATGATTGTAGCGTTAAATGTAAAAAGAAATGACAAATAGCGATGAGCTGTATGTTCAGTTAATGAAACAAAAAAGCAATCCTGCCGGATTGCTTATAGTAAGTTGAGTAAAAGACCCAAGACTATAATTTCCTTAACCAGATGTTCCGGAAGCTGATAGGTTCACTTGGATCGCCATGCGCCTGAAGGCGTATGGGCAAGGGTCCATGAGCAACTGTTCTTGGTTGGCCAATGTATTCTGTAGTTCCTTTCAGTTGTGCATCATTTTGCACCACCACCCCATTAAATAGAGCTGTAACTCTTCCAGGGCTTTTAACTGTACCATCAGTATTAAACTTAGGAGCTGTCCAGATCACATCATATACCTGCCACTCTCCTGGAGGGCGAATAGGGTTTACCAATGGAGGATGTTGCTTATACAGGCTTCCTGCCTGCCCGTTTACATAAGTCTCATTTTTGTATGAGTCCATGATCTGTAATTCATAGCCGCCATCAGGTAAGGCACCCAGGAAAACACCACTATTTCCTCTTGCCTGTCCTTTACCTGTAATGTTTTTCGGCACACGCCATTCGAGGTGCAGTTGGTAATCGGTGAAAGAGGCCTTTGTTTGAATATCACCATTCTTTTTATTCACTGTAATTAAACCCTTCTCAACATTCCAGCCAGCTGGCTTAGTAGTATCTGATGAAGAAACCCATTGAGAAAGATTTTTACCATCAAATAATATAATAGCATCAGAAGGGGGCTGACCAGTTTCCTTGCCCGGCTTAACTACTTCAGGAACAGGTTTCCAAATTTCTGTATCCTCTGGCTTAGCCTTTTGTTGTGCATGTAGGTTGCTCAACAAAGGAATGAGCCATGCCAGAACAATCACTTTCTTTTTCATAACGTTGACAGATTTTTCTTTAATAGCTATTAAAACTAACGCACTCTTTTAATTCTTTATCGGTATAGGACAAATTATATTGCCTGAGTACATCATCAGGAACACCGTTCCATTGATTTGGTTTATTTCCTACGTACCCTACATCTTTTACCCCTATTTCTGAAGTATAAAATCCGGATGCAGTAAGATTTCGCATCAGGCTAAAAAATTGTACACCCTGCTCCATTCCTGGCTTTGCTTTTTTCGGATACGCAATGGCATCTACCATGGCAATTTGTTGCGACTGGGTACAATCTTTAAATCCGTTATTGTATTGTTTAACCATCTGCATATCCAGCCAGCGCAATCCTCCTCTCATAGGTATTTGCAATTCAGGCTTATCCTTTACCATGAACTCAATAAAATCAGGAACCTTGGCATCTGTGGCACTGCCCGAAACTTCATCAGCAGGTATGATGATATCCGAAAGAACGGCAATGGTTGCTAATTCATGAGGTGTAAAAAATTGGTAAGAGGTCAGCTTTTCATATTCTGCCTTTTCTTCTTCCATTCTGTCAATTGATGGTGCAGCTGCTTGCTTTTCATCTGCTTTGGGCTTATCTGCATCCTTTGTCTTACAGGCATCTACTATCAGGCTGGTGGAAATGGTGCTCCAGGCTATCAGCTTTAAGGATTCTCTTCTATCCATATTATAAAGAAGGTTTGATCAGATATTTTGTTTTTTCATCTCGCTCACTAAATATTCAGAGGCCCGCATGGATAATGCCAGGATGGACCAGGTAATATTTTTATCGGCCTGCGACACGAAGGCGCCACCATCCACCACAAAAAGGTTCTTACAATCATGCGCCTGGTTAAAGCTGTTCAAAGCAGATCGCTTAGGATCGTTACCCATACGGACCGTTCCTGCTTCATGGATGATCTTACCAGGCACTTCCAGGCCATAATTATTTTTCTCATCATCATCCCCGCCCCATGTCACCACGGCTCCCATATTATGCATGATCTCTTTGAAGGTATCCTTCATATGTTTGGCCTGTTTTATTTCATGGTCACTCCATTTTACATTAAAACGCAATACCGGGATACCATATTTATCCACTGTTTTAGGGTCGATCTCACAATAATTATCTTCCCTTGCAATTGCTTCTCCACGGCCGGCCATGCCCACACCGGCACCATAGAAATATCTATAATCTTCTTTTAGTGATTTGCCATATCCGCCGGCCTCTTTCTGCTGACCTTTAACCAGGTATTTTCCATTCAGATTTTCAATACCCCAACTAAAACCATAAGCTGGCATACCCATACCTCCCCAATATTCAATATGGTATCCTCGTGGAAAATCCAGCTTTTTATTATCCAGCCACCAGGGTGAATATACATGTAGCCCACCCACGCCATCTTCATTATAGCGTTTGCGATCAAATAATTTAGGAAGTACACCGCCCAATGCTGCACCCGTAGAATCATGCAGATACTTGCCTACTACATTGCTTGAGTTAGCCAATCCATTAGGATGCCGTGAAGATTTGGAATTCAAAAGCAGCCTTGCTGATTCACAGGCACTAGCTGCTAAAATCACTGTCTTCCCTTTTACCTGGTATTCATTTCCATCCACTTTGTGAACATAAGATACCCCTGTGGCCAGGCCTTCATTATTTGTCAACACTTCCCGTACCATAGCATTATCATAAAGATCTACTTTACCAGTTGCCAGTGCGGGTTTTACCAAAACGGATGAAGAAGAGAAATCAGCATATACCTGGCATCCCCTGTTACATTGCCCACAGAAGAAGCAAGATCCCCGTTGGTCGTTCAATTTCTTTGTCAGGATGGATAACCGGGAAGGGATCACCTTTACACCTGCCTGCAAAGCTGCATTCTTCACAAATAATTCATGCAGCCTGGGTTTGGGTGGGGGTAGAAATATTCCATCAGGATCATTATCCAGGCCTTCATTAGTACCAAAGACTCCAATCAACTTATCTACACGGTCGTAAAAGGGTTTTACATCATTATAGCCAATAGGCCAGTCATCACCAAGCCCGTCGATGCTCCTGCGCTTAAAATCTTTTGGGCCAAAGCGAAGAGAAATACGCCCCCAATGATTGGTGCGGCCTCCTAACATACGCGAACGCCACCAATCCCATTCAGTGCCTTCTGCCTTAGTGTAAGGCTCTCCATCAATTTCCCATCCCCAGTATGATGCATCAAAATCACCAAAAGGTCTGAAGCGTGTGCTGGCACCTCGTCGAGGAGATTCCCATGGCATTTTTAACTGGGTAACATTTTTGGCTGGATCATAATTAGGTCCTGCCTCCATCAGGGCTACGCTTAGTCCTGCCTGGGACAATATATAGGAGGCCATTCCTCCTCCTGCACCAGATCCTACAATAATGACATCATAATTCTTTGGCTGTACCTTAATTTGAAAATCTCCCATGTGAAATTACAGGTGGTGTATTAAGAATGAAGTGTGGAAGTTATAAAAAAGATCAGTGCCGGAATTAAAAATAACAGATGCTATTTTCTTCAATATGTTTCATCACAGCTTAAAAGATCGACTTCTCCAAATAGAAAAACTGTAATTCCTTCATACTTGTCATCCACATCAGAAGGGTTTCATGGGTTTTGATGTATTCTTATGATCCTTAAACATGGCAGCAAATTTTGTATAAACACCATTGCTCCATCCAAAACCATCCTGGGTAGGGTATTCTCCGCCTCCACTTTCCAGGTTCGTGTTTTCTACATTATACTTCTCCAGCATTTTACCGGTAGTAGCATACACCTTCTCATTCACATTCATCCATCGTTCAGCAATGGTCCTTGCCAATTCATTATAATTATAATTCTGCAAGCCTTTCACTGTGATATACTGCAATGGCGCCCAGCCATTGGGAGCATCCCATTGCTGCCCGGTATGATATACCGTTGTAGCCACACCCCCATCTTTTAATAGCTTTTCCCTAATATTTTGTTGGATGCCTTTAGCTTGGCTTGCAGTAGCCACGTTGGCAAACAAAGGCATAGCTCCTGCGGCTGACCATTTATTGGTAGTTTCCTTTTTTACAAAATTGTAATCGAAATAGAATTGTGCTTCAATATTCCAGCAATATTGTTGTATGGCAGCCCTACGTTTTTCACTCCGGGCCTTATAATAATTAGCCTTTGATGACAGCTTTTTTGTGCCTGCAGCTTTTGAAAGAATGTTTTCGTAGGTATACAAAAGGCTATTCAAATCTACAGGAACAATATTAGTGGTTTCAACTGTGGTTAGATGTAAAGTATCTCCAAACCAACGGCTGCTAAAATCCCAACCACTTTCTGCACCTGCTCTGAGGTTGGTAAAGGTCATAGAATCTTTAGTAGATTCGAATGTGGTCACATCCTGCACATATGATTCCTCTCTTGGCGCTCTTTTATCATCCCAATAACGGTTTAATATACTGCCATCATCCAGTTTAACCACCCGCCTATATGCCTTTCCTGGTTGCAATTCATTCTCTCCCTGCATCCACCATGCATATTCCTTTTCCATGGCTGCATAATATCGTTTGTAGATACTGGTTCCAAGCTTTTGAGCCAGAAGGTCCACCATTAAAGCGAAAAAAGGAGGTTGGGAGCGGCTTAGATAATAGGCCCTGTTGCCATTGGGAATATGCCCATATGTATCTATGAGGTATTTAAAATTATCCAGCATATTCTGCACAAGACCATATCGTTTACTTTCAATCAATCCCAACATGGTGAAATAACTGTCCCAGTAATATATTTCCCTGAAACGGCCTCCTGGCACTATATATGAATTAGGTAAAGGAAGCAGGGAACTATTTGGCTTTTTCAAGTCAGCCTTCCGCTGAAGAACATCCCATAATTGATCAATATGCGCTTGAATGCTGAGCCCTTCTTCCACTTTTGCCGAACCCGGCACCGGCACATCAAAATGACTGTTAACAAAAGAAGCCAGGTTAAATGTATCGGATGTTTTTAGTTGCTGATAGTCTTTTAAGATTTGTTCACGTGAGTAACGGGGAACAGCGTCAACAAAGGTCTTATTGTCTTTAAAGACCTTTTTCAATTGCACTTCTTTAAAAAGATCACCCCAAAGCACATCGGGAGTTGGCACAGATTGCGCATAATTTCCGGTAACTAAGCATAATGAGAGAAGATAAGAAAGGATCTGTTTCATATATATGCAAATAGATTCAAAAGATACTAAATATATCACTTGAGAATCATCTCTGGAAAACTTCAGGGTGTTAAAAAATAAATGCCGGCTAAACCGGCATCTACTTTCAATCTAATTCGAAGCAATCGACTAGCTAAAGGGGAATAGAAATTCCAAAATTGATAGTATAGTCAGCAAAAGCGGCATCACCCTGTGAGTAAACGCCGGTTTTGGAAGTTCTGAGTTTATCGGAAACGCTTTGAGTTCGGTTTCTTTCTACTGCTACAGGAACTGAAACATATAACTGTGTGTGGTGTAACCTGTAAGCAACTACTGGCTCGGCAGACAGAACAAAACCCGGTCTTCTAAAACCATTGCTTCCGCCAATAATATCTTCGGAAGGAACACCTTCGATACGCATACCGGCAGCGAAAGAAAATCGTTGGGCATTGAGATTAGCACCGGCACGTAACATGTATTGGTCAGGAACGCTCATTACATCCGAACCATAAGTAATTGCAGTAGCGTTCGGAGTACCACCCCTGGCAGTGGAAACACCATTTTGCTCCCTGGGATTGGATAGATAAAAACCATTCAGGTATAGGCTAAGGTCTTTTGACAAACCAGAGAAAGCATTCAGCTCCAAAGTTATACCTGTACCACCATCACCTAATTGGATAGACTGGTCAACAGGTCCCAACACTTTGACAGAATCATTTTTGTAGAAATAATCCTGGTACCTGTAATCGCCGGTTGGCAACTTGATACCTAATCCTAATTGAATATTTCTTCTTTTGGCAGTAGCTGGATCCATTAACCAGTAATAAGCTGCAAAACGCACATCCCCTATTCCAAAAGAATGAGTGGAACGCCTGGCATTTGGACTGGTGCTTGTGTTGCCATAATGCTCGTACATGGATGAGCGTGCATTACTGATTACAGGCAAAAAAGCCCCAAATGACCACCTGCTGTTGAATTGCTTAGTTAATGCAAGTTCGCTGGAAAACACATGGTTGATCACTTCTGTTCCTTTTTCCACACGCTCCTTCTGCTCCACTGTCCCTACAAAATGTTTGTAAGATTTAAAGTAACGATTGTTCATGGCGAAGGTCCATCCATGGGGTGATGTGCCTTCATGAGAATCCATCATGGTGCAGGTAGATCCATTATTGCGGATGGCCACGCATCCCTGTGCAGAGCTATTGTATTGTATGGCAAAAACGAAAAGTATAAGCAGTGTATGTTTCATGATTAATTTTTAGAGTTGTATGAAAGTTGGTCTTCTTTTCTGGTGAGGTGTAAACGGCGTACTATGTATTCTCCTATGTTCTTTCCTACTATAGTACCTTGTTCCAGGTCGGAACGGAAATGGATGCCACCATACATCCTTGACCAGCCAGCTTCAATGGCTGCATCCCTAAAGGATTTAAATGACCTGTTGGGAATACCAAATTCCAGTTCAGAAGTATCGGTATATGCAAAATTGTCACCGAAATGGTGAGACATTACTTCGGCAGATGCTGCTGATATCACAGAATGACCGCTAACGTAAGAAGGGAATGGCGGTGTCTGAATATAAGGCTGCCAGGCCGGGTCAATAAACTTATTGATCACTGTCTCCGGGCGAATGGTATTCGTTTTGAACTTAGATTTCCAGCAGGCAATAAATCCATCAAATAAAGCAATAGAGGTTTCGGTATAGGCTGCAACAGTTTTATCAAAATCTGCCTTTGACTTTTCAGCCGCAATGCCCACAATGTTCATCCAGTGACCTGGAGGTGAAAACTTCTTTGTGGCATACATTACATGGCCCGTTACATGCAGGTTAAAGGGATTGTCATCGAAAAAGTCTGCAATATGCTTTTGTTCATCAGTCAGGTTATCTACGGTATGTTTTACTTCCATTACCTCCTTGCAATAAGCAGAGTTGCTGTCTTTCATATTATAAAGGGGTGGTGCCGGCGGCATGAACTGACCTGCAGAGTCCATAATCAATGGCCTGATATCACACCAGTGTGGCTCCATAGCCTGTGAATAAGCGGGAGGTGTGGGAATCCAACGGCCATCTTCCTGTGTCACTGTATATTTTTCAGAGCTCCTGGTTTGTGCATAGTTATCACCCTTACTCCATTTCATAACAGTGGCAGCAATTGTATCGCTGAATGCAATGGTGCTGTTTAATACAGATTTGGGCATACCTGCCTTCCTGGCTTTTAAAGTAAGGTCATTGTAATAATCATTCAAAACGCCTTCAGGAAAAGTAACCGCATTTCCCACCTTCACAAAGGCCAGCAACGAAGCCAGATGATAATCAACTTTTTCTCCGGCTATTGGTTTGGGCATTGCAGGAAGATGTTTGATCTGCCCACTTAGTGATTGATAGGAACTGTCACCAGCCACCATGCATTCATAGGCAGCTATATTGGCATAGGCATAATTACGGGAAGCAACTACTGGTGAAAAGTTGTTATACAAAACCACGTCATTTAATTTCTTTACGGTCTTACAGTAAAGCAGTGGGTCGTTGGTGAATTTGGAATAATCCTTTTCTTTACAAGAGAAAATAACGGATGTCAATAATAACAGGTATGCAAACTTTTTCATAGTTCGATGAACAGGCTAAACGCCATAATTTAAACCTGGCTTAATTTAAAGCCAGCAAGTGTCAAAAGAAATTTGAGGAATTAATACTGTTGGTTCTATAGAAGTGTGATCAGCATTGCCGGGGAGGCTGCTTTCCCACACTTGAAAAATCTTCATGATGAAGAACAGTGTTAGAAATGAAAAAAGTATGTCTGTCAGCTATGCTATGTACAGATTCAACTTCAACGTATTCCTGGTAAAAATCAGGTAATGTTATTTTAAGATGATTAGTTGATTTCTTTTCTAAAGGAGAAGTAACACCATCTACGGAAAGTTTTACAAACGCATTACGGGTTGTTTGAAGATGAGTTTTCTCCCTGTTAGGCAAACAAAGCAATTCCAATGTATCCTGGTTCACCCTCCGTTTTACATATTCGTAAACCATACCATTGATTTCAACAGATCCATAGGCTCTCTCAAAATCGGTTGAGGAAGAGTAATAAGGTAAATTCAAAGGTGTTTTGATAGAAATCAAATCCTTTTCATCATACTGTTGCTTATCAAGACTGGATTGAAATTGGTTGAATTGTTTATTCTGCATATAGCCGAGCATAACCTGGTATCCATATAAATTGAATAACAGGACTGTCAATAGCAGTATAGCAGATAGTCGTCTCAAGTGTATAGCAGTGTTAGAAATCTTCCAAAAGATAGGAATATTTTATTTAACCGAATAAATTTTCTTTTGTGGTCCTACTCCGGTAATAGTCAATTGTTTCCAACCGGAAGGCAGAACAGAAGGCAGTTGCTTGATACCCTGTGGTGTGATCTCCAACCCTCCGAAACCCATCAATATGGATTGAAGAATACCACCAGCTCCCGTGGCAAAATAAGGATTGGTCCCACCCTTGGTTTCGGCAATTACACGGAAAGGAGGATTTAAATTAGGTACATAAGCATCCTTGAACCAATGATACGCTTTATCACCATCACCTAACCTGGCATATAATAAAGCAAACACCCCCTGGGTCATGGCGGGCGTACCTTCATCAGGCACCCGTGAAGAATAATATTCAAGGTCTTTTCGTATCTGCGCTTTATCTGTGATCTCTTTTAAAGGATAAGCCAGTAAATTCACGTCGGCCTGCTTGATACCTTCTCCTTTATAGGTAGCATGTTCCTGGGTCACGCCACCCTCCATTTTAAGTATCGGGATATTATTAGCTACAACCATCCAGTCTGGATCTGGCGTGATTCCTAAAATCCTGGCAGCCTGCGTGGCATATTGCAGGTTAGCTTTAGCAGCGGCATTGGTAAAAGCATTATTGTCAACATTCTCGGCCCACTCATCTGCAGCTACTACATTTTTTATATCATAATGTCCCGGTCCATTTCTTTCCACTCTTGAACTCCAGAAATCCGCCGTGGCGGAAAGCATCGGATACCCTTTCTCGCGCAACCATTCCTTATCCTGTGTGACGGCGAAATAATTCCAGGCAGCAATAGCCACATCAGCTGTAATATGATGTTCAAATGGACCACTAAGTGCCCATACCGGTGTTTCTTCCACTCCTGTTTCTGCACTTTCCCAGGGAAACATAGCTCCTTTAAAGCCATTGGCAAAAGCATTCCTGCGGGCTGCTTCCAAACGCTGATAGCGATATTCCATCATGCTTTTTGCCAGTTCTGGATGCATGACCAAGATGGCTGGATACATCCATAATTCTGCATCCCAAAAAACATGGCCATTATACCCAAGGCCACTCAATCCCATTGGTGATGGCGAATAAGCCGTGCCTTCACGCACAAAACTATACAGGTGATAAAGCATACTGTGAATGTCCTGCTGCGATTGCGGATCACCATCAACCAGGATGTCGCTTTGCCAAAGTTTGTCCCATGCCTTACGATGGAATTGTAACAGCCTGTCTCTCCCCTCCAGTTTGGCGTAAATGGTCAGCCGCTCCGCTTCATTTAAAGGATCATCATGATGTGCAGAAGTAATAGAAGTGCCTGCTATGGAAAACACATATGATTCCCCTGCCTTAATAGAGCGTGTAAATTTCATCAGGTGCATATTGTTATCCCACATTTCGTGAATAACCCTTGGCTCCTTTCCATGTGGTTCTGAAAAGAGAAAAGTATTGCTGGCACACATCAACAATTTACCTGTTGGAGATTTGGCAGAAGAAGTCAGCAAGCTGATTACCACATGAGGCCTGTCTATTTCATTATAATAATTCTGAACATCTCTTAAAGCATCCGGTGATTCCATCACACTGCTGACAGTTATAGAAATATCCTTCTTGGCAGTTATTGTTACATCCATCAATACTGTAAATGGCAAATGGCGCAGGGAATAATAGGTATAGGTCACCGTTGCCTTTTCTCCATAATCAAAAGTGGTGGTAAAGGATGCTCCCTTCATGTCAAGTTCCTGCTTCATGTTGCTGACAGCTGAAGCATTTATTCTCTTTCCATCAATATCCAGGTTCATATTGAGCAGGTTAAAGCTTTTCAGAAAATTACTCACCCTCCCACGTCCATACAGGTCATAGGCCCCGGCCAAAACCACATCTTTTACCTTAAACGGTTCTGGTGAAGAAACGATTCCAATCATTCCATTGGCTACGGTAACACCATAGTAATGGTTAGGGTCAATATTTTGAGCAGATATTTTCCATGGATCCTGCCCAAGAACGATAAGATCAGATAATGATAAAAAAAGAATAAAAAGCAAACGATTCATAAAGGATGCAGTTTGTAATGGATGAATTTAGGTTTATTTACGTAAAATTGAATTCTTAACTGCTATTCTCTATGGTAAAATGGCTGATAGGCTTTATTGCTTGCCTTGTAATCCTTACTCTCGTGTGCTGGCTAGTACTTCCCAATGAATTTCATTCCAACCAGCAGGTGGTTCGTACCATTAATTTAAAAAGCCTGCAAAGAGGCCTGCTCGATGAAAGCACCTGGCAGGGTTGGTGGCCGGGAGAAAGAACTTACAAAAACGATGATAGTGTGAGAATATATAATGGTTACAGGTATGAGATAACTAACAAACAATTCAGCACCATAGCTCTAAACATTTCAAAAGGAAACAAATCCTTTCCTGCATACATCAATTTTATCCCCCAGGGTACACAACAGGTTACGATCAATGCTCATATTGATCAAGCACTTCCAGTTTTACCCTGGTCGAGACTCGGCACTTATTTTGCCTTTAAGCAGGCAGATAAAGATCTTTCGAAGATAGTAAAGGCTATAGGTGACTACTATTCCAACAATGACAACATTTATAAGATCCATATTATAAAATCCCTGGTAAAAGATTCAAGCCTGATCTCCACCAATGGACTTACAAATGGTTATCCTCAACCTGAGTACATTTATAGCCTGATTGATAAATTGCACCAATACGCTTATAAGCATGGAGCCCAGGTCACTGATTATCCAATGCTGAATGTTTATACCCAGGATAGCATATCCTTCCTGACCAGGGTGGCCCTACCCCTTGATAAGAAACTGCCATCTTCCGGCACTATCGAATATAAATGGATGCTGGGTGGGGGCAATATTCTCGTAGCGGATGTAAAAGGCGGTCCTGCTTCTATCAACCAGGCCATACATCAGATGGAAAACTACATTTCAGATTATAACAGGGTACCTCCAGCCATACCTTTCCAATCCTTGATAACAGACAGAAGCAAGGAACCAGACAGCAGCCGTTGGATCACCCGTGTGTATTATCCCGTAATGTAGAAGATTCATGCTTTTTAGGTATCTTACAGAAAGCCTTGTCTAGCCTTACGGCCATACGAAATGAATCCTTCAATATTTTATAATAAATGCTTTTTTGTTTGGTTCTTTACCTGCATAATGGCTCACTGCTTTGGACAACAATGCATCAACCGATACCGGGCGGCAACATACAGGGGCACCAATTATTACAACTTTACTGCTGCCGTAGAAACGTTGGAAAGTGAATTAGTAACAGGAGGGAACGTAAGAAATGATCATGCTTATATTGCCAGGCTGACCACTAACGGAACAGTACTTTTCACCTATCAATACAATCCGGTTTATCAGAACAACCGGGTATATTATATCAAGTTAAAGATCAACGCTGTCACTAATAGCCGTGATGGAAGTCAACTGGTAGGTGCAACTGTATTGCAGGATAAATTCATTTACCAAAATGAATACTTTAATGACCTTGGCGTAATATTCAAGATCGACCGATATGGCAAAGTACTCTGGTCAAAAAAATTTGAAGGGGGAAACGCAGCCCACAACAGCGGATTTAACCTTAGTGTAGTTAATGTCCTGGAGCGGGCAAATAATGATATTATTCTTTTCCTCGCTTCGGATTATGGAAAGAACTATAATTCCTATGGAAAGGTAGTTTGCATGGATGGCACTGGAAATGTCAAATGGTCAACGTGTTTAGCTAATGGATATGATGGTTCTTTTGAAGGAAAACGTACCATTCTTGAAACAAAAGATCAATCTATCATGATCGGTGAACTTTTACACCTTGCTGACCGCCAGCAAGCCGGTATGCCAATAACAAAATCTTTTTTACATGTGCTGCAATTAAATAAGAATGGAAATATCAGGTGGGAAAAAGCATTTGAAATTCCATTAAGCAGCTTTTCACCCACCCTGGAGGAAATGCATGAGACCAATCAAGGTGAGTTAATACTGACCGGGTCACTTCCTTTATCAGTGACTCCTGGCGCACAGCCCGAGGAAAGAGCTTTTAGGATGCGGTTCAACTCGCAAGGAAATTTGTTAACTACCCAAGCATTTGAATATGCCAGCGAGACCCATTTAAAAGGGGTGACATCCGAGGCTAGCGGCTCCCAATCATATTTGCTGCAATCTCAAAATAAGACCACACTTATTGGCCTAAATGAAAAAGGAGAGGTTTTGTGGACCCAGGGAATTAATGATGCTATTGATCATTTTCCTGTGGGAGCCATTTCTAAAAAACAAAATGGGTATGCTTTATTTCTTAGTGGTTTCGAATCATTATATACACGCATTTTATTCACTGACGAAAAGGGCTATATACCCTGCGCCAATGAAATTGCAAATGTAACGGTAGCTGAAACGACCTTACCCTCTTATTCTATTACTTCTCATCCGGAAGACCCTGATCCAAATCCTTTCTACATTTCAGATTTCCCTTTAAGAATCGACCCCTTCCCTTTGACAAATACCATTGACTGCGAAGAAAATTATAATTGCTGTCAGAATACCGTGGACTCTGGCAGCCATTCAATTACCATTTGTGAAGGTGAACACTATGCCTTACCTGGCGGACATACTGTCACAGAAACGGGCACCTATTTTGAAAAACTAATAGCTAAAGCCGGATGCGATAGTGTAATATTTTACCAGGTTAATGTTACCAAGAGCCCTGCTCATTTAACACTAGGTGACGATATTTGTTTTCAGAACAAGGACACCGCTGTATTGAGAGCTACACCAGGATATGACCATTACCAATGGAACAATAATTCTCCTGCCAGTGATTCTTTATACACTATAAAAAAAGCAGGCATTTATTGGGTACAGGTTGAAAACATTTGCGGTCATAATATTGATTCCATCATTGTTTATAATGATTGCAATTTTTCTGTTCATATGCCTAATGCATTCACCCCTGGTAATGATGGTCGCAATGATGTCTTTCGCCTTCCACCAGGCAGTAAAAACCGTTTTGTATCCTTAAGTATCTATGATCGTTGGGGAAAGTTGGTCTTTCAAACGACTGATCCTAATAAAGAATGGGATGGCAGTTCTGAAAATAAACTATTACCCTCAGGGGTTTATGTTTATTTGCTTCAACTGAAAGGCTTATCAGGAGATCCCATGCAACAAAATGGCACTGTCTTATTGATTCGGTAACAGTTGTTAGGGTACTTTAAATTCTATAACCTGCGTACTATCGCTATTCTTTGCCAGGACGAAGGCTAGTTTGTTTTGAATATGTACCGGGCTGATATGGCGGACCTGGCCTTTTGATACCATATTATGAACGGGCTGCACCTGGAAGTCTCCTTTCCCTTTATTGATCAACAGTGTACTGTAATCGGCATCGTAGCGACCCATTTCTATATTATTATCATAGTAATTTCCTACTAATAAAAGATCAGGAAGATCATCGTGATTGGCATCTATTACAGCGCCATCTTTCATTGGCGATAACTGGGCTTCCCAGGGTAACGCCTTCACAGTAAAATGCAATTGCCCTTCATTGATCAAAACTGCATTAGAGAAATAATCTGCTTTCAGCACATCCGCATTCTTTAGCTTCTCTTCACTAAACAATTCATTCAAACTGGCTTTCGCAAAATCACCTGCATAAAGAAACTTTTTCTTTAATAATGGAATCTGCTTTTCCAGTTCGGCTTTGTTGGCAAATGGTATTTCTTTATCGCCAATATAATAAGTAAGCACCTGCTCCTTTTTGCCATTACCATCAAAATCATTGTAATAAAGCCGCACTGGCTTTTCTGGGGTTGCTTTCAACCGACTGTTTAATCCCAAATTGCCTGCTACCAGGTCCAGGTCACCATCATGATCGATATCCAAAGGCAACAAAAAGTTCCACCAGCCCCTTGTGCTGGTCAGCTCCATTTTTTTGAAGCTCTTTCCATAATTGATATATACAGTAGGTGACCCCCATTCCTGGGACAGTAGAAGATCCTTGTCACCATCTTTATCCATATCTACCCATTGTGCACTGGTAATAAAGCCTGCCAGCGAAAGCTCTTGGGAATAACGGCTGGTAACATCAGTAAAATGACCCTGTCCGTCATTGATCAACAAGTAAGATTGTGGCACTCTCCCGTATTCCCATGGAACTGCTCTTGCACCTATGAACAGATCAACATATCCATCTCCATTGAAATCATAAGGAGCTACACAAGATGCAGTAAGGTAGAGGCCAGGAAATGCATTTTCCAGCTTATTAAAATGGGTGTTGCCATCATTGAGGTACACACGTGGCGTATTATGCGAATCATTACCATAAAACTCATTGCCTCCGCTTGCCACCACAAGATCTATATGGCCATCTTTATTCACATCAGTCCAGCAGGCAGCCACATCCTCATATATGCTATCTGCCACTAGCACCGGTTGATCGCTCTTAACAAACTTTCCGTTTTTCTGCTGAAGAAAAATGACGCTTTGCTTATTCCGTGCTGCACCTATAAACACATCTTCCAGGCCATCCTTGTTGATATCGGCCACCGCTAAGGCCGGGCCTTCGGTGGAAACCATATGGGGTATCAGTGGCTCACGGTCAAACTCAACAAAATGATTTTCCTGGTGGATGAAATTAAGGCCTACCTGATCTGTGATATTTTCTGCTGTGATACGAGTATTCTTTTGGCCCTGGCTTAATATATTGAAATCGAAAGCAGGGAATCCTGCCTGGTAATTAACTTTTTGGAAAGTCCTTTTAAGGTCCAGTTTCTGAAAATTCTTATCTGGCCAGATCAAAAAAGCAGAATCAACAATTGTATTCTTTAGACCAATGATCAATGGCACTTCCATGCTTGACAAAAATCCCTTTGCTGGATTTTTTTCATAGGTACGTACTTGCTTTCCCGCAAATACCACTACCCTGCTTCCAATCGCATGTAGGTTATTCGGGGGGCCTTTTAGATCAATGACAGCAAATTGCCTGGCAGAGTCTTTATTGGTGTTTTCATACAGCAAAACGTCTTCATCTGTATTGTTCACCACAATATCAAGATCCCCATCATTATCAAGGTCGGCATAAACCGCTCCATTGGAAAAGGTTGGTACATTACCGTCTATATTATTTTCTTCATCAGTAAAAGATAGGTTTCCATTATTCCTATAGAATTTATTAGGCAATTTTATTTCGGGGAACTTATCGATCAGCGACATATCCTTCTGGCTCATATCATTTTCCCTGATCTTTTGTTGCACCTCTCCGTTAGAAATGAAATTGATATAGTCAATATCATTCATTCTCTTTGGAATGCCATTGGAAATAAAAAGATCTTTCAGGCCATCATTATCAAAATCCATCCATAATGGAGCCCAGGACCAGTCTGTTGCAGCAATGCCACTATACAAGCCTATTTCGCTAAAACAACCATTACCCCTGTTATACTGAAGGTTGTTACGTGTATATTGATGAGAATATCCCGCACTGATCTTATAATTGAAAATATCATAAGCGTCCTCCCCTAAGGAACGTTTTAAAATGTATGGATCTGACGGCAGCATGTCCATTGACACAATCTCAGGGTAGCCATCATTATTGGCATCAGCTACATCCACCCCCATAGAAAACTGGCTGGTATGCATCATTTCCTCTTCACCTACTTCTTTGAATGTACCATTTCGTTGGTTGATGTAGAGGTAATCATTTTCATGAAAATCATTACCAATATAAATATCAGGATACCCATCCAGATTGATATCCGCTACAGAAATGCCCAGGCCATATCCGATAGCAGTACTGTTAATGCCAGTTTCTTTGGTAACGTCTGTAAAATGGTTGCCTTCATTTCTATAGATCCTGTCACCGGATAATTCATGATAGGTATTCATAAAATCCATCCTTGGACGAAAGGTTCCATTCTCATGAACCGAATGATTTAAAAGGAACATATCCAGGTCACCATCATTATCATAATCAATAAAAGCAGCCTGCGTACTAAAACCTGAAAAATCAAGGCCATATTCCTTCGCCTTGTCGGTAAATCGGGGAATGCCTTGAGCATCCGGTCCCTCGTTGATCAACAATTGGTTTTTACTGTGCAGGACCTCATAATTTCCAACCCTGCATATATATATATCCAGCCATCCATCATTATTGATATCCACCACACTGATACCAGTAGTCCATCCTCCATCCTGGGGGACCTTTGCCACGTCAGTTACATCTGTAAACTTTAAATTACCCTTGTTTAGAAAAAGCTTGTTATTATGTTGGTTGGATCCAAAAAACAAATCTGTTTTTCCATCATTATTGAAGTCACCGGCACCTACCCCACTTCCATTATAGAAATAGATATACTTAAATAAGTTGAATTGCTGGTTATAAGCCAGGTCATTACTAAAATGTAACCCAGTGTTCTTACTATCATGCACCTTAAATAAAACTTCCTCTGCCTTCTTCTTGGCGGAACACCCTGCTAAAAAAATAGCATACAAGGCAAGCGCAGTGAATAGTGCTTTATTTTGAAACATACTTCTCAATCGGTTTAATGCTATTCAGTTTCAGGGTTACGGGTTTTTGGTCATTTTGTGTGATCATCAGCAGTGGTTTACCGGGAGTGTTGAAGGTTTTAATGTCTTTGATCTGTCCTTTGATGTTGAGTCCTGAACTTCTTTGCTCCACCCATTTAAACCCTCCCTTTCCATCTCCCAGCAGGATATGTCCATAGCTGGCATCCAGTCTTCCAAACTGCGGGGGAAAAGTAAAGAGGTTGCCCCCTGCCACCAGGTCCTGGTTGCCATCACCATTTACATCCACTGCCAGCACCGCATTAACACTGGAGAGCTGTACCATCAAAGGCAGTGGCTGCACGCTAAACACACCGCCGCCCTGGTTGATGGCCACTATAGAAGCCGTGTAATTGAACAACCGCTGGGTGGCATGCTCAAGCACCGGCTTTGCAAAAAGGTCCTGTATGGACTTTTTAGCATAATCACTGTGCTTCAGATTGCCCTTCTTTAATCCAGGGAACTGCTCGGTGATCTCACGTTTTAAAAACACAGGCACATCCCGGCCTTCCACTGTGCGGGTCAGGAACTGGTCCACCGTACCATTTTGATCAAAATCGCTCACCCATAGCTTTACAGGCGCATTAGCCTCAGGGTGCAGGTAAAAATTCTCCCCTACGTTTCCAATCACCAGGTCCATCCTGCCATCTGCGTTCACATCTGCCGAGGCCAGGGTTTGCCACCAGCCAAACAGCTTCTCAAGACCGGTATGCTGCACTTCACCAAACACCTTTCCATTCCACTTCCAGATGCTGGTGCGCATCCACTCGCCTGTCACCACCAGCTCAGATCTGTTATCCCCATCCACATCCGCCCACACTGCCCCAGTCACCATGCCCACCTGGGACAAGCCAGGCGCCAGTTCAGCACTTACGTCCCTGAAGTGCCCTTTACCATCGTTTTGATACAGGTAGCTGCGCGGCATTACCCCATAGGCATATGGAACACTGCGGGCTCCTACAAACAAATCCATATCCCCATCCTGGTCAAAGTCAGAGGCCACCGCCACCGAGATATTCATATTATTATCAGCAAAGGCCGTAGTGTCTGCACTAAAGGCTCCCTTGCCATTGTTTAAGTATAGCCTATGGGCCAGTCCACGACTATGCGGCGCTACATTATTGCCCCCTGAACCTATAAACAGGTCATTGTCACCATCATGGTCCGCATCAAAGAAAACCACCGCCACATCCTCAAAGTCCTTGTACTGGTCAAACAAGGCCTGCCTGCTTCTTACAAAGCTGCCTGCCTGCTGCAGGTATAGCTGCCCCGCCTGCCCCCGCGCCCCGCAGATGTACGCATCCTCCAGGCCATCACCGTTCACATCTGCTTTAGCCATGTGAGGTCCTTCCCGGGAGAGCATCTCGGGCAGGTTGCGCTCAGCATAAAAATCAATATAATCATCCTCCCTGTGCGCCTCCATCACGTTAACCACTGTATCCACCAGGGTACTTGCCTTGCTGTCCCATCCCTTTTCCACGTACAGGGGCGCTGCACCCGCCTTCGGCTGCTCCAGCTTGTGCACCTTATTTAATGCTGGGTGCACATATTTAGTGTAACTGCGATCAGGCCATACCACGATCATCGAGTCCACCACACTGTCCCTGCCCAACCCTATGATCTGGCGGTAATCCACCGAAGACTGAAAACCCCTCGATGGCACCACTTCCCTGTAATACACCTGCCCACCCTTATATACCTTGATCTTGCTGCCAATCGCATAACGGTTGCCTCCACCTCCCCTTAACTCCACCCCGATATATGAATTACCATTCATCTCCCTGGAATTGTTGCGGTACACAAAAGCAGGCCCATTCTCATTGTTGATCACCAAATCCAAATCCCCATCACCATCCAAATCAGCATAAGCTGCTCCATTGGAAAAGCTTTGTTGTGTAAAGCCCCATTCTTTTCCGTTATCTGCAAACTGAAGGTTTCCTTTATTAATGAAGGCTTTATTGGGCAAGGGGTTTACAGGAATATGAGTGAGTACAGAATCTACATTTTCCTTCTTGCCTGAGATCACCATGTTCTGGACTACATCATTGGCAAAAAAATCCATGAAATCAAGGTTGGTCACATCCTTATTCACCCCATTACACACAAAGATGTCATTGAGGCCATCATTGTCAGCATCAAAGAACAATGCCCCCCAACTCCAATCTGTAGCAGACACCCCGCTATAATAGGAAGTCTCCATGAATTTACCATTGCGGTTATTGACCATTAAACAATTTTGCATGAACTGGTGATAAAGTCCCACATTCAACCTGGCCCGGTAAAGGTCAATGTTGTCAAAGGCTCCCAGGGTCTTTAGCCTGTAATCATCAGCGGGCAACATGTCCGTGGTAAATATATCAGGATAGCCATCATTGTTGATGTCGCCGATATCGGCGCCCATGGAGGAAAAACTATTATGCTCCATGCAGTTCTCCAGCTCATCCCTGAAGGTGCCGTCTTTTTGATTGATGTATAAATAATCTCTTTCGTAGGAGTCATTGGCTACATACACATCCGGAAAGCCATCCATGTTTATGTCAGCTACTGATACACCCAATCCAAAACTCATTAATGTGCCATGAATGCCGGCTTGCTGGCTTACTTCCACAAACCTTCCATTATCATTCCTGTAAAGATGGTCCCCACCTCCCTTTAAAAATGTAGCTACCGGCCATTGTGCATCCGGTGTATTACGACGGTTGTCATAGCCCAGGCTATTGATGGGCATAGGACTGTTATTGATCAAAAAGCAGTCAAGGTCTCCATCCAGGTCATAGTCAAAAAAGGAAGCCTGTGTGCAATAGCCTGATATATCCAGCCCATACTCCTTAGACCTTTCAGTAAAGCTATTATCATGGTTGTTGATATAGAGCTTATTCCTTCGGTTGCCATCCTTCATGTGCCCGGAGTTGCATACATACATGTCCAGCCAGCCATCAGCATTGATAT
>JAEZLJ010000123.1 GCA_023415275.1 Bacteroidota bacterium | reverse complement strand
CTTCTGTAATGTCGCAGCGATACGATGCTTTTTTATTCCTGGACACTACCACGGCCCTGCATCCATTGCATCTACAACCACATGATGAAAAAATGCCGGAGACCTATCCCTTTGGCTTCTAAATGCCTGATAGGTATAAAATGCAATAAGCAGCACCGGGGCTGCTTATTGATCATAGATATGTAGTTTCTTTACTTGCCTGGTTTGATCTTAGTGATCTCTTTGATCTTAAAATAATTATTGGCTTTAGGCAGGTACACTTCCTTCTCTATCCAGGAAATGGCGATGTCTTTACCTATTAAAGCATTCAGCTTTTCACCAAAGTAATTTTCTGAACCATCAAAATATTCCAGCCAGATAAAATTATGCTCTCTATTGGATGCGTCTTTAAGGGTCAGGTACAAGAAATCCTTTTTATCCAGTTTCAATAACTTGCCGGATGTTACTGTTTCTTTAACTGACTCTTCTTCAACATTCTGTGCTTTGGCTGATATTTTGGCAAACTCTATATAGCTTGCGCATTTTTGTTTCAATAATTCTTTACCGATCTCCACACCCAAATCGCGCATGGCAGATTGATCACTTACGTCCAAACCTCTTTCATCAGCCAATTGCACAATATGCTCCATAGCCCCCGTGGTGAAGCAATTCATGGCAGCATCTTTATACTCCTGCACTTTGTTTTGGTCAAATTTTACTTTGGACAGGCAGCCACAAATATCATCAGCTGCTTTTTGCATAGTGGTCTTGGTTTCCTGGGCATTGGCCATCAAACCTATCAACAACAAAAATGGGGTAACGAACCGTTTTTTCATAAGTAGTAGTTTTGGCAATAATACATCATTTATTGAGCACGTGTACTGGCAATGTGTCTTAATTTTACACTGAGCATTTAAAAATATCTCTATGTCGATTGCTGCTATTCAAAAAGAAAACATTGGTACCCAAACTGATTTTTTGCCCTTACAAGGCACAGATTACGTGGAATTTTATGTAGGTAATGCCAAGCAGGCCGCTCATTATTATATGAGTGCTTTTGGTTTCCAGGCCCTTGCCTACGCAGGCCCGGAGACAGGCATAAAAGATAAGGTAAGCTACGCTGTCCGTCAGCATAAACTCACCTTTGTACTAACTACACCTTTAAGACCGGACAACGAGATAGCAGACCATATATATAAACATGGTGATGGTGTAAGGTTCCTGGCGCTAAGAGTAGACAATGCCACAGATGCATGGAAACAAACCACCAGCAGGGGAGGTAAATCTTACATGGAGCCACAACTTTTGAAAGATGAAGAAGGGGAGGTGACCATGAGCGGCATTCACACCTATGGAGATACCATTCATTTATTTATAGAAAGAAGAAATTATTCAGGAGCTTTCCTGCCAGGTTTTAAAGCCTGGAGCAATCCTCATTTTGCTCCTGCCGATACTGGCCTTCTTTATGTGGACCATTGTGTGGGCAATGTGGGCTGGAACCAAATGAACCCCTGGGTAAAATTTTATGAAGACGTAATGGGTTTCAGGAACATACTCAGTTTTGACGATGAGGATATCTCCACTGAGTATTCGGCTCTCATGAGCAAGGTAATGAGCAACGGCAATGGCTATGTTAAATTCCCTATTAATGAACCTGCTGAGGGAAAGAAAAAATCACAGGTGGAGGAGTACCTGGAGTTTTACAATGGAGAGGGCGTTCAGCATGTGGCCATGGCCACCCACGATATTGTCAAAACAGTTCGTGACCTGATAAGCAGGGGAGTAGAATTCCTGAAAGTGCCCAACAGCTATTATGACGACCTGCTGGACAGGGTAGGTCATATTGATGAAGATATAGAGCCTCTAAAAGAGCTGGGTATCCTGGTGGATAGGGATAATGAAGGATACCTGCTGCAATTGTTCTCAAAGCCGGTCCAGGACCGTCCCACCTTATTCTTTGAGATCATTCAGCGCAAGGGTGCGCAAAGCTTTGGCAAGGGAAATTTCAAGGCCTTATTTGAGGCCATTGAAAGAGAACAAGCCGCCAGGGGTAACCTGTAACTAATAATACATTAAAGGCTGTCACGGCCTGGTTGGCTTAAGGGATAGTGCCGGTTTACTCCCTATCTACGCCATACTAACTCCCTACCTGCGGTATAGATACTGCGTGATCATCACGCAGTATCTATACCGTAAATAGGGCGAAGCTATAGCTTAGGTATGCTTTAAGTAGGGCCCGGCCCGTTGGTTACGGGTATTTTAATGGCCTTAGAAGAACAGCTTATCGAATGGTAAATAGGGCTTGCCGAGTTATATGCTGAGATATTATAGTTTTCTTTACATTTATAACCAGAACTTGCTCCTTTCTAAAGTAGTCATTCAATGAAAAACCTTTTAGTCGCCGTATTATTTATTTTAATTGCTGCACCTGTTTTCAGCCAGGGTCCCAGTGCTTCCTTTGTGGATTACCAAAGGGCTTTACCCCGACCCGGAGATGCGCTGAAGCGGAAAGAAGATACTTTGCAAAAGCAATTTGCTGCTAAAGGACTGGCATGGCCGGCTAAATACGTTTACATACGTTCATTTAAATATGACGGGGAATTGGAAGTATGGATCAAAAATGAGCGCAAGGAGCCTTACAAGCTATTTAAGACTTACAAGGTATGCGCGCTGGCCGGTACATTAGGCCCCAAACGTATGCAGGGCGATTACCAGGTTCCTGAAGGTTTTTATTATATCAATGAATTCAACCCTAACAGTGCTTATTACCTTTCTCTTGGCCTGAATTATCCCAATGCTTCTGATAAAATACTCAGTGATTCAGCTAACCCGGGCGGAGATATCTACATTCATGGTAGCTGTGTTACAGTGGGTTGCATACCAGTAACGGATAAACAAATTGACGAGATCTATATTTTAGCGGCCTATGCCCGCAATAGCGGACAGGATTATATTCCTGTACATATTTATCCTGTCAGGTACAATAATAAAAGGAGTGCCGCTTACCTGGCCAACCTGGCAAAGAGTGACAACCAGTTGAAATCATTTGCAGACCAGTTGGAAAGTGTGTATGATCATTTTGAAATTACACACCAGCTGCCGGTGATCATGACAAGCAGTAATGGTGATTATGTGTATGATGGATTATCCAAAAAAGTGGTGGTAGCCCCGGTTGAAAAGGTGAAGAGAAACCCTGTTCCCCATAGAACAAGAAATATAACCGAACTGGCAGACGTAGTAGGCCAATGGCCCCAATTTCCGGGAGGCGGAGATAATTTTCTAAAATACCTCGATAAAATGGGCAAGGCGCTTATTCCTTCATTGCCGGAAGGCGTCAAGAAAGCCAATATCATGATCGAATTTATCGTAGATAAAGATGGAACACCTACCAATTTCAAAGTGTTGAATGGGGTGAATGAGGACTTTGATGATGAACTCATTACTGTGTTGGAGCAAATGCCCAGCTGGCAGCCTGCCATTTTAAAGGATGTTCCGGTGGCAAAGAAAATGAAGCAAAGCTTCCTGATCCAGTAAACCTGCAGGGTGAACGTTTATTTTTTTAGCGGGCTTGGTGCCGACAGCAGTGTTTTCAGGCACATTCGCCTGCCTCAGGGATACCATCCTATATACATTGATTGGATTTCTCCACTGCCCAATGAACCGCTTTCTTCCTATGCGCTTCGACTAGCCATGAAGATCGATACTTCGCAACCTTTTTCGTTGATAGGCCTTTCCATGGGAGGTATGATCACCGTAGAAATTGCCAGTCACTACCAACCGGTGCACCTGGTGCTTATTTCCAGCATTCCCTCATCCACTCATCTTCCACCTTATTACCGTGCCCTGGCGGGTATAAAGCTGCATAAGATACTGCCTATTTCCCTGTTCCTGAAAGGAGCGGTGCTGAAGCGTTTCTTTAGTACAGAATCTATAGAAGATAAAAAACTGATAAGGCACATGATCAGCAAGGCAGATCCCTCCTTTATCAGGTGGGGCATGGAAGCTATTGTAGGTTGGCAATCGAAGGATATACCTGCCAATCTTGTTCACATTCATGGCAGCCGCGATGAAATTCTTCCGAAGCATTATACCCGGCCTACCTACACTATACCCGGAGCAGGTCATTTAATGATATTGACCCGGGCCAAAGAGATCAATGAATTGCTGGTAAAGTTGTTTAGATGATCAATCCTTATGGTTGCATCAACACCTGTATGGTCTCAGGTGTTTGCTGTCTTAATATCACCTTTCCAGCTCCACACAGTTCTTTCACCAGGTTCTCATTATAATGCCTGATGGTGAGCAGTGTCAAGCCTTTTGTTACCTGTACATCAAAAAGCCTGGCAGCTTCCAATGCCAGCTCGTTGATCTTCTCAGCATGACTGTCCACTACACAAAGCAAGCTGATAGCTCCGTTCTGTGTCAGGTTGGGCTTCAATTTTATTTCCTCGAACATTTTATAGAGTTCCGCTGTTAACCCTTCTCCCACAAAAGAAAAATCTTTTGAACTCAGTTGCACCAATACCTGGTTTTGCTTATACACTATAATAGGGGGCAGGTGGTTCACATTTTTACTGTGTATGCAGGTGCCTGGTTCTTCCGGGTGTAGAAAAGAGCGTACGTATAGCGGTATATTTTTGTTTTGGAGGGGTTTGATGGTCTTTGGGTGAATGACCTGGGCGCCGTAATAGGCCATCTCTATCACCTCGGTATAGTTCAACTCCCTGATCCATTGAGCCTCTTTATATTCTTTTGGATCGGCATTCATGACTCCTTTTACATCTTTCCAAATGGTTTGATCTGCTGCATTCAAAAGATTGGCAAATACTGCTGCCGTGTAATCACTTCCTTCCCGGCCCAGGGTAGTACTTTCATTTTCATCTGTAGCGCCAATAAATCCCTGTGTAAGCACAATGTTTTGTTCTTGTAATAAAGGCTCAATTTGTTGTTTTATCCTTTCTGCCGTGAATGGCCAGTCTATGCGTGCATCCCTGAAATTATCGTCGGTACGAATGATGTCCCTGACATCCACCCATTGGTTTGGGATCCCGGCCTCATTTAAATACATACTTACTATGGCAGTAGAGAGTAGTTCTCCAATACAGACTATCTGGTCGTAATAATAGTCATAGCTTTTGACCGGGCGGTCATGAAGTAACCATTCTATTTCTGTAAAAAAGTCATTGAGATCTGGTCCATTTTCCCCCTGGATGATAGGTTCTGTTGAAAGTTCCTTTGCTATAGCCAGGTGGTCATTCTTGATTTCATTGAACAGATCCAGTGCCTTATCCTTGTCACCTGCAAAAAAAGCCTCCACCACTTTTTCAAGTGCATTGGTGGTTTTACCCATAGCTGATATCACCACCAGCAGTTTTTCACCTGAATATTCTTTCAGGATATTTCCTACTGCCCTAACTCTTTCGGCTGAACTGACAGATGCTCCACCAAATTTAAAAACCTTCATAGTTTGCAAAGATGTATAAAATGAAGAGTTTGAAATAAAACTTTCGTCAGGTGCCAGGTTGCATAGAGCATCCTTTATTGAACCGTATTAGCCTTACTTTTGTCTGCATTAAAAAACGATTGCATGAACCCTATAAACCGACAAATCTCGACCCTTGATGAATTTACTATTCAATCCTTACGACAATTCCCGCATGCTACCGGTGAATTGAGTTCCTTGCTCCGGGATATTGGACTAGCAGCCAAGAGAGTGAATGTGGAAGTGAATAAGGCAGGACTGGTTGATATTCTTGGGGACCATGGTAGCACCAATGTGCAGGGTGAAGAAGTGAAGAAACTGGATGTCTATGCCAACAACCAATTCATGGGTGTATTGCAAAGAGGCGTTAGTTGTGCCGGCATAGCCAGTGAAGAACTGGATGATTTTGTATCCTTTGATGATGCCGTGAGCCGCAACTCAAAGTACATATGTATGTTTGATCCATTGGATGGCAGTGGTAATATTGATGTGAATGTATCTATAGGTACCATATTTGGAATCTACCGCAGGGTCACTGAAAAAGGAACCCCGGTGACAAAGGAAGACTTTTTGCAAAAAGGAATTAACCAGGTAGCTGCAGGATATGTGATCTATGGATCTTCTACCATGTTGGTCTATGCCACCAGGAGAGGTGTGAATGGGTTTACTCTTGACCCTTCGATAGGTGAGTTTTGTTTAAGCCATCCAGATATCAAATGTCCTGAAATGGGAAAGATATATTCGGTGAATCATGGGAACTTTTTTCAATATGCTGATGGCGTGAAAAAATATATAACAGAGTGCCAGCACAAGAATGCAAAGACAGGCGGACCATATACCCAGCGTTACATTGGCAGCATGGTAGCCGATGTGCACCGCAACCTGATAAAGGGAGGCATCTTTATGTATCCCGGCACTATTGATAAACCCAAAGGAAAGCTTCGCTTGTTATATGAATGCAATCCGTTTGCTTTTATAGTGGAAGTGGCTGGGGGAAAATCATCAAATGGTGAAGTGTCCATCCTGGATATTCAACCCACAGAACTGCACCAGCGGGCACCTTTTTTTGTGGGCAGTAAAAAAATGATGGAAGAACTGGAAGGATACCTGCATCCCCGGTTAGAAACAATTAAATAATGGAAAGAACAATCATATCGGTTCAGAACCTGGTCAAGAATTACGGAAGCTTTGAAGCAGTGAAAGGTATTTCTTTTGACGTGCAGGAGGGAGAAATATTTGGGTTATTGGGGCCAAATGGTGCGGGCAAGTCAACCACACTGGAGATCATTGAAACCCTAAGAGAAAAGACAAGCGGGAAAGTGTTTGTAGATGGATTGGACATAGATAAGGATCCACATGAGATCAAAAAGATCATAGGAGTGCAATTGCAAACCAGTGGATTTTACCCGGTACTGAACCTGGTAGAACTGATCGATCTTTTTGCAGGGTTGTACAACCGCAAGGCTGATGCCATGGAATTATTGGACAGGGTAAACCTGCGCGATAAGGCAAGGTCCAAGGTGAAGGAACTCAGTGGTGGGCAAAAGCAGCGTTTTTCTATTGCTACAACCATGATCAATGATCCCAGGATCATTTTCCTGGATGAGCCTACTACTGGCCTGGATCCACAAGCGCGGCGCAACCTTTGGGACCTGATCCGTGATATCAGGAAAAAAGGAACTACAGTCATATTAACGACGCATTACCTGGATGAGGCAGAATATCTCTGCGACAGGGTAGCTATTGTGGATGCTGGTAAAATTGTTGCAATGAATACACCTGACAGGCTGATAGATGAATTGGTAGCCACCGGGTTTGAGAGGCCCAAAGAGGTTAAAAAGGCCAACCTGGAAGATGTATTCATTCATTTGACCGGCCGTTCATTAAGAGAAGAATAAAAATTAACTATATGTCATTACAGGATAAATTACGCGGTCATCGCGATGAGAAGTTAAAAGCTGAAAAAGAAGCCGGGGCACAATTTATGGCCACGAACAAGGACAAAGAAGGCGTAACAGAATTGCCCAACGGCATTCAATACGAAGTTTTAAAAGAAGGGAATGGTCCCAGGCCGCAAGCTAACAGTAAGGTAAAAGCGCATTACAGGGGTGCGCTGCTGGATGGGAAAGAATTCGACAGCTCTTTTAAGCGCAATCAACCCTTTACTGCACCATTGACATCGCTAATCAAGGGTTGGCAGGAAGTGGTTCCTTTAATGCCAGTTGGTAGCATGTGGAGATTATGGATCCCTTCACATCTTGCTTATGGAGATTACGGGACAGGCGGCATCCCTGGTGGAGCCACGCTGGTTTTCGATATTGAATTGCTGGAGATCATTTCCTGACCTGGTAATTTATAATGAACCTGGATCGATCGCAGTAACGT
>JAEZLJ010000066.1 GCA_023415275.1 Bacteroidota bacterium | reverse complement strand
TTCCCATACCGAACAGAGAAGTTAAGCCCCTCATGGCCGATGGTACTGCACCAAAATGCGGGAGAGTAGGTAGCTGCCATATTTATTTAAATCAACCCCTTCAGAAATGATAGGGGTTTTTTTATGCCCTGAATAAAATCAAATCTCCACTCCGGCTGGTTGAACTTACCCATTAACGAACCCCAGGACGGGAGCCCCGCCATTCGGCGGGGTAAAATGCGGTAACTGCCCTATTTATTTAAATCAATCCCTTCAGAAATGTAGGGTTTTTTTATGCACGTAGGTGAAAAGGGTTCGCAAACTCGAATACTGAAATGCCAGGTAAATTCAATCCCCCTATTAATTTTCTTTATTTTCATAATCTATTTTGATCCCTTCCATGCCTGTTACTATTAGCATTAAAGAAAATTCACATCTTGCCCGGTTAGCAGCATGGAAACTAAATGCAGGATCTGTAGCTATTGTATTTGGTTCCACTATTCACTTATGGAAAGTTGATAAAGAAACCTTTTTACAGAACAGGCGATGGCTAGCACATGAAATAGAACATATTCGTCAATACCAACGATTGGGATTTTTGGGGTTCCTCTGGCAGTATATTATGGAATCCATACGAAATGGTTACCAGAATAATTGTTTTGAAGTGGAGGCCCGGAAGGCGGAAGACCAGGCTATTCCTGAAGATTTTCTTATTTTATAATGCCCCGATATTATATTATATTTATAAATAGCTTTCTTTTTCGGTTTTTTTGAGCTCCTGAATTCTTACCCCGCAGGCTTCCAGAAGACACAAGATCATCCAATCTGCTATTCAAGAACATAGTTTGTTATCTAATTGATCTGCTATGAACTTCATTAATTCCTGCTTTAAGAAACTTGAATACGTACTTTATTCAGGTGTACTGTTTTGCCTTCTTTCTTTTAAACTATCTGCCCAGGGAAATGGTGAAAAAGGCTTACCGTTTATAACCAATTATTTGCCTAAAAATTATAAGGCATTACCGCAAACATGGTGTGTTACAGAAGATCAAAGAGGGGTAATGTATTTTGGGATACAAAACGGTATCCTGGAATATGATGGGGTGAAATGGAGAAAAGTATTGTTTAAAAATATACCTGTGGTAACCAGGGCATTGGCCAAGGATAAGGATGGGAGGATCTATTATGGCGCAATAGGGGATTTTGGTTATTTAACACAGGATAGTTTGGGACAAACCATTGGCCGATCATTGATTGATCTGGTGCCCAAGCGTTATCGCAATTTTTATGATGTCTGGACCATACATGCTGCAGACGAAGGAGTTTATTTTCAGTCCCGTGAACTGATAATAAGGGTCAATTCTAAAAATGAAGTCAAAGTATGGACACCTAAGGTAAAATTCATGTACTCATTTTACCTGGATGATAACTATTATGTACATGAGCAGCAAGTGGGACTTTTTAAGATGGTGAACGACTCCCTGCAGTTGATTCCCGGAAGTGAATTTTTAGGTCAGGAACGTATGCAGGTGATGTTACCTTATAGTACGCCAGGGGAAGAGAGAAAGACAAGTGAAAAAAAATACCTGCTGGGATTATTTTATAGTGGGTTATATCTTTTTGATGGAAAAAAATTTCAACCATTTACTTCAGAGGCTACCTCATTGCTTAAGTCAGGGACCTTGTATAAAGGAGTAATTACAAAAGATGGTTATTATGCCCTTTCCACCACGGGAAAGGGATTGGTAGTTATTGATGCCAATGGTAAGATCATTCAGCAGATCAACAGGGATGTAGGACTGCAGGACGAATCAGTCTATGCTGTGTATGCCGACAGTAAAAACACACTTTGGCTGGCATTGGATAATGGTATTTCAAGGGTGGAAACTTCATCACCGCTAACACAATTTACCAATCAATCCGGTATCAATACTGCTACACTGGATATCAATAGATTCCAGGGTAAGTTATTCCTGGGCACGACAAATGGATTGCTTCGCTTTAATGATCAAATCTCCAAATTCGAACCTGTTCACGGTATTCCTCCTAATCAAACATTTACATTATTACCCGATAATAACACGCTGCTGATCCCTAATGATGGATTATTTATGTTTCAGGATGGTAACATAAAAACCATCCAGCCTTCCATTGGCGGAAATATGCAATTATCAGGGCTTTTACTTTCTGCAAAAAATCCAAGGCTTCTCTATGGCGGCGGTACTTCAGGGGTAAATATTTTTTATAAAGAACCTTCGGGTTGGAAATTAATTGGTCTTGTGCCAGGTTTAAATGATCAGGTTTGGACATTCTCTGAAAACAATGATGGCTCAGTTTGGGTAGGTACCCAGGGTGGCGTTGTTTATAAAATATTTCCATCTTTTGATTCATCTGGCGTACCACAACTTAGCCAATTCCGCTTTCAACAATATGGAGCTCAGCAAGGTTTTAAGAATGCACTGGGCAATGTATATAAGATAAAGGGTGATACCTGGTTTCCGGCTGATTCAGGTATATACAGATTTGATTCAAGGAAGAATACCTTTTTTATAGATACAACATTTGGCAAGTTTAAAGGTGGGGGAAAAGATGAATTTTTTATTGTGGAAGATAAAAGTGGTAGGGTATGGGTCAGGTTTGGTAAGGAAACCGTTATTGCTACACCGCAGCCTAATGGGAAGTACCGGCTTGACAAAACTGCCCTGTTGCCCATTGCTGACAGGTCTGTAGCAAGTATTTATCCTGAGGACAATGGCATAACCTGGATTTGCACCACCGATGGACTGGTAAGGTTTGATGAGAAGCTTGAAAAGGATTACAACCAGGATTTTAAAACTATTCTCAGGCATATCACCGCAGGCAATAATATTTTAAATCCTGGAGGAGGTGACAGCAGTGCTGCTTCCATATCTTTTAAAAACAATACCCTTCGTTTTGAATATGCCGCCCCCTTCTTTGAGCAGGAAGATAAAACCCAGTACCAGACCTGGCTGGAAGGTTTTGAAAACGGATGGTCTGGCTGGGACAATAATTATTATAAAGAATATACTAACCTCCCGGATGGTCATTATAAGTTTCATGTAAAAGCATTGAATGTTTACCAGCAGCCCAGTGAAGAAACAGTATATAGTTTTTCGATACTACCCCCATGGTGGCGTAGTTGGTGGGCCTATACACTTTATGCAATTGCAATCCTTGGCGCCATATATTACCTGGTAAGATGGCGCACCCGCCAATTAGAAGCCAAACATAAGGAACTGGAACAAACAGTTGCTTTAAGAACTGCGGAATTAAGCCATAGGGTGGAAGAACTTGCAGTGATCAATAGTGTGCAGGAGGGCCTGGTGAGTGAGATGGAGATGGAAGGTATCTATAACATGGTAGGCGAAAAGATCAGGGAAATATTCAATGCCCAGGTTATTGATATCGTGACTTATGACCCAAAAACAAATTTGCTAGAGGATCATTATTCATTTGAAAAGGGAGACAGAACCAAGGTTGGTAAATGGGAACCAAAGGGCTTCAGGAAACATGTGATTGATACAGGGCAGGTATTCCTGATCAATAAAGACCTGGATGCATTAAGTAAGGAGTTTGATTCCCAGGTGATATATGGTGAACAACCAAAATCTGCGGTATTTGTTCCAATGATCTCGGGAGGTGAAGTGAAAGGAATGATAAGCTTGCAGGACCTGGATAAGGAAAATGCTTTTTCAGAATCCTCGGTTAATTTATTGACCACACTCGCCAACAGTATGAGTGTGGCGCTGGAAAGTGCCAGGCGCTTTGATGAGACCAACAGGCTGCTTAAAGAAACAGAGCAACGTACGGCCGAATTAGCCGTGATCAACAGTGTGCAGGAAGGATTGGCCAAGGAGCTGGATATGCAAGCAATATATGACCTGGTGGGTGACCGTATCCGCGACGTTTTCAATGCACAGGCAGTGATCATTGCCACGCTTGATCAAAACAGTGGTTTGGAAGAATTTAAATACCTGATAGAAAAGGGAGAAAGGTTTTATTTAAAGCCGAGACCATATGATAAGTTGCGTCAACATCTTATAAAGACCAAAGAAAAGATCCTTATTAATAAGGATTATCAATCTGCAGCTACCGAATTTGGTCTCAAGGTCTTACCAGGAACCGAGCATCCCAAATCATTGTTGTTTGTGCCGCTAATGACGGGAGATAAAGTAAAGAGTTATGTAAGCCTTCAAAACATTGACAGGGAGAATGCCTTTAATGAATCTGATGTAAGACTGCTGGAAACATTGGCCAACAGCATGAGCGTAGCATTGGAAAACGCCCGGTTATTTGATGAGACCAACAGGCTGCTAAAGGAAACGGAGCAACGCAATGCCGAACTGGCTGTCATCAATAGCGTCCAGGAAAGCCTGGTGGCGCAAATGGATATCAAATCTATTTATGAATTAGTAGGAGAAAAGATCCGGGAAATATTCAATGCGCAGGTAATTGATATCGTGACTTATGATCCATTAAAGAACCTGATAGAAGATCAATATGCCTATGAAAAAGGCGACAGGACCTTATTAGGACCAAGAGCGCCAAAAGGTTTCCGTAAACATGTTATAGAAACAGGTGAATTGCTGTTGCACAATGAAAATGTAGAGCAGGCGGTTCATGAATTTGAAAACGAAATCCTGATCGGGGAGATGCCTAAGTCGCAGGTCTATGTGCCAATGATTGCAGGTGGAAAGGTTAAAGGGGTCATTAGCTTACAAAACCTTGACCACGAGCATGCTTTCAGTGAGTCAAACATAAGCCTGATCACTACACTTGCCAATAGTATGAGTGTGGCCCTGGAAAGTGCTCGTTTGTTTGATGAGACCACAAGATTGTTGAAAGAAACTGAGCAAAGGAATGCCGAACTCGCAGTGATCAATAGTGTGCAGGAAAGCCTCGTAGCGGAAATGGATATGAATGGTATTTACGAGTTGGTAGGTGAAAAGATGCGTGAGATATTTAATCCACAGGTAATCGACATTGTTACTTATGACAGCCGGGCTAATTTAATAGAAGACAAATATTCCTTTGAGAAAGGTGACAGGACTCTGGTAGGACCAAGAACACCTAAAGGCTTTAGAAAACATGTCATTGAAACAGGTCATATATTATTGCACAATAACAATGTTGAAAGGGCCATGCGTGAGTTTGGGAATGAAATCCTGATTGGAGAAACACCCAAATCACAGATATATGTTCCCATGATCGCAGCGGGAAAGGTAACTGGCATTATAAGCCTGCAGAATATCGACCATGAGAATGCATTTTCTGAATCTGATGTGAGCTTACTTACCACGCTTGCCAACAGCATGAGTGTAGCTCTTGAAAGTGCACGTTTGTTTGATGAAACCAACAGGCTATTGAAAGAAACCGGTCAACGCAATGCTGAACTGGCTGTGATCACCAGTGTGCAGGAAAGCCTGGTGGCGCAGATGGATATCCAGGGTATTTATGAC
>JAEZLJ010000171.1 GCA_023415275.1 Bacteroidota bacterium | reverse complement strand
TACAGGATGAGTATAGCATTGCATAGCAGTAAGATCGCCTCCAGGTTAATAACGCTTTTTCTTGAAGAAAAAATATCCAGATCCGAACTCGAAACATTATACTGCCAGGAATGGGCACACAATTTTTCAAACCGGCTTCGTAGGGGGAGACAATTGCAGTGGTTCTTTGGCAGAGAATGGATAAGCAATTCCTTTGTAGCCTTTTTCAGGTATTTTCCTTTTTTAGCCGGCCCAGTAATTCGAATGACACATGGACGGCCATTTTAAGGCATAAGCTTTGTATTTTAGAATGACGGTAACTACATGTAAATGAAGAAAAAAACGTTAGTATTAGGCGCCTCTGATAACCCTGCACGGTACAGTTACCTGGCCATGAAAAGATTAGCTGCACATCAGCATCCAGTAGTGGCAGTGGGAAGAAAAACCACAAAGGTTGGAGATATAACTATTCATAAGGATCATATTGCCGAAGGAGGCATTGATACAGTGACATTATATCTTAATCCACGCAACCAGGTTGAATATTATGATTATATCTTAAGCCTTAATCCTAAGCGAATTATATTTAATCCCGGAACAGAAAACGATGATCTGATCAAAAAGGCCAGGGAAAACAATATTGAACCTTTTATCGGCTGCACACTAGTCATGTTGAGTACCGGGCAATATTGACACTTACACATTTACGAAATAGGAGATATACGTCTTTAATCAGTAATAACACTTAATCTTTAAAAAATAATTGCGTTACACTTTGAATTAAATTTGTTTTTTGCCAATTTGCACAATAAGAAATCCTTGAAAACCAGCAGCTAATCCCTGCTAAAAGTTAGAATCTAACTTTTAAACCCTAGTCCGATGAATATCCTGAAAACCTGCGCTTTTAGCGTATTCCTTATTGCCTGTGGCATTTGCTCTTTTGCCCAGGGTAAAGTTCCCATCAACGAACCTGATTATCAAAAGCCCCATCTGTTTGCAGATCTGCCCGAGCATATGCCTTTGAAGGTTTCTGACCTGGAAGGCCTTTTTGAGCTTGAGGTAAATGACCCTGTGAATGTGGCCCTGTCAAATACTTTTCACATAATAGGTTCAGTTATTTCCAAATCTTCTGAAAAGGACCTGAATGTAAAAAGTGTAGTGATTAAGTCCATCAATAGGAAGGGAGCCATTTTTACCTATACTAAAACAATAAAGGAAGATGGTACGGTGAAATACCTGGGCAGGATCATTAGTACGAAAAATTCTGACGTGTACGATATCGTGAAAGAAGACAACCAGTATATTTTAAAAAAGAAAAATCTTTATGATCTTATAAGTGAATAGCAGCCATTTAGTATCCTAGTCCAAACAAACCCAATCCGTATCTTCCATGAAAACCCTAACTTCTTTTATCTTAAGCTTGCTGGTATCTATTGCAGCTTCCAGCCAGGTTCCACTTTATAACAGTAATCCTGCTTCTGCTGCTACCATTTACCTGGATTTTGATGGTCATTATGTACAAGGCACTAGTTGGAATATGGGTGGGAAAGCTATAACCTGTGCACCTGCCGGTATCAATGCTACTCAAATCAAAGAGGTTTTTCAAAGAGTTTCAGAAGATTACCGTCCGTTCGATATCAATGTGACCACCGATTCAACAAAATATTGGTCTGCCCCGATAGACCGAAGGATTCGTATAATATTAACCACTACTTCCGATTGGTATGGAAGTGCAGGCGGAGTTTCCTATATGGGATCATTTACCTGGGGAGATAATACGCCTGGTTTTGTTTTTACTGCTCTTTTAAATTATGTACCAAAGTACATTGCAGAAGCTGCCTCTCATGAAGTAGGTCATACGCTTGGACTTAAACACCAGTCATCTTATGATAATAACTGTAATAAGCTTTCCGAATATAATACTGGAATAGGTTCTGGTGAAATTGGCTGGGCACCTATTATGGGTACAGGGTATTATAAGAATTTCACTCTTTGGAATAATGGAGCTAATCCTTATGGCTGTACTAATTTTCAGAATGACCTTCAGATCATTACAGGTAGCAATGGTTTTACTTATAGAGCAGATGATTATACAGCTGATTTTAAAAAGCCAACAAAGGTCAGCCTTACTAACAACCAGTTTTCTTTGGCTGGCATCATTGAACAAAGTACCGATGTAGATGTTGTTAGTGTGACGCTTCCATCATTTGGCAGATTCAAACTGGATGCCGTACCATTTAACCTGGGTGACGGTTACTCAGGGGCCAATCTTGATCTGGAAGTAGACCTGATGTCAAGTGCTACCACGGTTCTTGGCACCTATAATCCTGCCACTACGTTAAAGTCAGGAATTGATACCTTGTTGAATGCCGGCACCTATTATTTGCGTCTCCAGGGGAAAGGAAATTCCTTTACAAGTGAGTATGCCAGCCTGGGCTCTTACAACCTGCTTGGTCAATTTGGTCCTGGCATCATACTGCCTTTACACAAATTGGAGTTAAGTGGATTGGTGGAAAAAAGCCAGCACAAGTTGACCTGGGATATAGAAGCCGAGGAAACTGTGGTCACCCAGACTGTTGAAGTTTCTACGGATGGACGTAATTTTAAAGCGATAGCTCAGCCGGGCTCTACTGAAAGATCCTATTCTAATTTTGCCGGCCAAGGGGCTGTATTATATTATCGAATCAATATTGAATTGGATAATGGTCGTCAATACTATTCCAATATTATTTCTTTGGGAACCAATCGCCTAAGTAAGCCGTCGTTAGTAAGTAACCTGGTAAGAAGCAATCTGGTTATTAACAGTCCGGAGTTGTATAATTATGCCATTACTGACTTAAATGGACGTGTGGTTTCCAAAGGAATTCTTTCACAGGGTGTTGGTTCCATATCTGTTTCCACCCTCAACCCTGGCATGTATATCCTTCAATATATTAATGATAGAGACCTGTTTACAGAGAAATTTATGAAACAATAAGATATTA
>JAEZLJ010000118.1 GCA_023415275.1 Bacteroidota bacterium | reverse complement strand
GACCGTCCCTTAGCATTAAATATTAGCCCCGATGGCCCATTCAAAGAAAGTGTTTTTATAAGGGGTCTTAAAGGCCATTATCCCACATGGGCAAAGATCTTTCATACGGAAAGAAAACACAAAATGGCCGGAAAGAGTAATATTATAGATTGGTTGGTCTGTAATGACCTTGCCACACTCATTTATATGATCAACCTGGATTGCATAGACCTTCATCCATGGAGTTCCAGGATCAATTCACCTGATCAGCCGGATTATATTTCTATTGACCTTGACCCCAGCGATAAAGATTTTGGAAAGGCTATCGAAACCGCCAGGGCCGCAAAAGAATTATTTGACCGTTATCGTATCAGGTCTTTTATTAAAACTTCTGGAAAGACCGGCTTACATATATTTATTCCGTGTTCGTCCATACCCTTTGGGAACGCCCGAATACTGGCAGAAAATATTTGCAAATCCATTCATCAATTGGTACCGACTATTACTACACTGGAAAGATCTGTTTCAGATAGAGGGAACAAATTGTATATAGATCCCAGCCAAAATGATTACAGTGACCGCCTGGCAGTAGCTTATTGCATACGTGCCAATAAATTGCCAACCGTATCCACCCCTTTAGAATGGAAAGAAGTGAATTCAAAACTTGACCCAAGAAAATTTTTAATTAATACTGTGCCTGAAAGACTGCAAAAGAAAGGCGATCTATGGAAAGACCTGTTTTCAGAAAAGGTCAGGAAAGCCAACCTAAAAGGAATTCATTCATTCGTATAATAATGTTGGCTGGGGTTAGAAAAGTGAAAGCTCATTACTGTCCTTTCCCAAAGGAGGTAGATCGGGCCAGTTAAATGGCTCATCCTTTTGCTTTTTATCCGGTCGTTCTTTTTGTGTGCGAATGGTGTGAACCGGATAATATTCCAATTGATCGGAGGGCAATTCATAATCCAGTATGGCTTCCATTTCAGACTCCTGCAGGTCAGCAGCCATCCACCTTCTTTCCAGGTGCTCATCTGCCAGGAACAATGGCATACGAAAGGGGTTATCACCACTGTTATGAATCTGGCACATAATATCATTTCCGGGCCTGGTGATGAGCGCAAAAGAATTTTGAGAAAGACTGTACAGGCCGGGAATACAAAACAAAGGCCTGCCTTTCATTTTTACATAATAAGGCACTTTCTTTTTCCAGCCTTTTACTTCCCGGTGCTCATATATGCCGGTTACAGGTATCAGGCAGCGGCTATTCCTTCTCCTATACCATCTTGATTTTTTATCTTTTAATATTCTTTCCGATTGCGCATTAAATGAAATGATGCCGGGGGCTACCTCTATCCCCCATTTCATTGGTGTAAGCGCCAACATGCCATCCTGTGAAATGATAATAGGATAAGATCGTTCTTCCCTTATCTGGAAATGACGGTTCATGTTGTAATCAATACCCAATTGCGGATCCACCAACAACCCAGGCAGGTAATCGGTGACCATTTCAATGGTAGTCGAAAATGATATATCATAACACATCAGGTAAGCTTTTCTATTTCTTCAAATTTAACCTTTACCTCTCTTCCTTTGTAATTCAACCTGACAAATAATTCACCAAACTGAACCTCATAATTCGTATTTACCATTTCACCTCCTTTAGGCATCCATCCGAGTGCACTCACATAGCGCTTTGCTTTTTCCTTCAGTGTATCCGTAATATCTTTTTCCCAACCGGGTTTAAAAACCGGTGAATATATTTTGTACTCATTGCATAATGAGGCTGCCCTGTGCAATCTTTCCTTGTGTTCGTTATTTGTCCAATCATATAAGAAACGGAGAGGATCATACGCTATAGCACCCAAATGATCCTGGGCGGTAGTTAACAGTTCATAATGACTGATCAGGAAAGGACATAGATAATTTGTTTCACCAATACTACTCCCCCGGTCAAACCGTTGCCTGACAAAATACCTTTTGCCTCCTTTTACCATTGCTTCCAGCAATTCTGAGGTAAACAAATAAAATGGGTTAAACATATATTATCCTGCATGAATTACCTGATGGAGCCGGGTAGTAAAAGCGGCTGAAAGATTCCCCTGTTTCAATTTCCAGTTTTGTCCATAATCCTGTACCCCAAACCGCACCACATCCTTTCCATATACCTTATTGAGCTCGTCCACTTTTTCCATTAGTTTTTTATCCCTTTCTGCATTCTGCGTTTCAAACAATCCGAGTTGCACCTCCTTTTGCGGTACAAGGTCAAGCACCAACACACCGGCCTTTTGATAATTATATCCTTCACGGAATATCATATCCAACGCTTTCATGGCATATTTCATTAAGATTGGGGTAAGGTTGGTGGCCACCTCCAGCTCCAGGGTTACAGATTGAAAATACTGGGCATCCTGCGGCCTGTGCGGATTTGTTTGCAGAAACACATGAAGCTTCCTGGCGCATGTATGATCCTTTCTTAACTTTTCGCCACAGGATGCTGTGAACTTAGCGACCGCCTGGGCTATCTCATTCTTTCGGGTGATCAACTTCCCGAAGGAACGGGAAGTACAGATATTTTTACGTGGCCGGTCAGCCTCTTCCCAGGGGATGCAATTGATGCCTTTCAGTTCATGGTAAAGCCGCTGCCCCACTACGCTCATTTCTTTTCTTATCCATTCTTCAGGTGCATGATTTACCAGGTCTTGCGCAGTGACAAAACCTTTTCCCAGCAATAAAGATTCATATTGTTTTCCAATACCCCAGATGTCACCAATTTTCGTGGCCGAAAGAAGCATTTCCACTAAAGCGTCTGAATGGGCAGAGAATACACCTTCCATTGGCCTGTTCTTCTTGGCATACCGGTTGGCCATTTTGGCAAGGGTTTTTGTAGGTGCAATCCCCACAGTTACAGGAATACCCGTGCATCGACCTACCATCTCCCTGATCTCTTTACCAAATTCTTCCAGATTCTGGTATTTCATTCCTGTCAGGTCTGCAAATATTTCGTCAACCGAATATACCTCTGCTCTTGGCACCAACTCCTTAATTACCTGCATCACCCTCCGACTCATATCATCATAAAGGGTATAATTGGAAGAATAAACCCTAACGTCCTCTTTTTTGATCAATTCTTCAATCATGAAGGCTGGTTGAGCCATCTGTATCCCAAGTTCTTTGGCTTCTTCACTCCTGGAAATGGCGCAACCATCATTATTTGACAAAACGATCAATGCCCTTCCCACCAGGCCCGGATTAAAAACCCTTTCGCAAGAGCAATAAAAATTGTTACAATCAATCAGCGCTATCATACCGGGTATTTTGATACTTGAATCACCACAGCGGTCACCACTCCCCAAATACGGAAATCCATATCTTCTGTTATAACAAGAGTGGAATATTTATTATTAGCAGCCACCAACGTATGCCTGTTCTTATCTTTTACATAATATTTTACCAGGAATTCACCATTCACCGAGGCGATCACAATGGAATAATTTTTTGGCCGTATAGATTTATCCACAACCAGCAACGCACCGGCGGGAATGTGTGCATCGATCATAGAATCATTGACTGCCCTTACATAAAATGTAGCTGCCGGCCTTACTACCAACTCTTTATTCAGGTCTATTTCTTCCTCAGAATAATCGGCTGCCGGGGATGGGAACCCTGCCTGAACAGTACCTAAATATGGTATGGGCATATGGATCATAGTTACTAAATTATTTAGCAAATCTGGTTCCTTTTTTACAATTGGCCAATCACAAGTTATCCACCAAACTCTTTTTGGTATTATCACGCTCTCATTTATTACTCGTAAACAACCGGGAATAATTTGCCTTGTGCTCCCTAAAATCTAAATAATAAGGCCTCTTATTACGGCCGCTAATAGCTAATGTCTTAAGGATTAAACAATAACATCCACAAGGGCACTTTCAGCCCTTATCTTTGAGCCATGCTTAAGATCGGACTATTTGGAACCGGCCATCTGGGAAAATTTCATTTGAATAACTGGAAAGAAATTCCGGGAATAGAAATTACAGGCTTTTTCGACCCGAATGATGAAACAGCCAAAGCAATCACTAATACCTATAATATAACCAGGTTTACCAATGAGGATGCATTGATTGATGCCTGTGATGCCATTGATGTGGTGACGCCGACTCAATTCCATTATTATATATGCGAAAAAGCCATAAAGAAAGGAAAGCATGTTTTTGTAGAAAAACCCATGGCTCAAACTATGGAAGAAGCCAAAATCCTGGTAGCCCTTGCTGCCGAATCCAAAGTAAAGTTCCAGGTTGGGCACGTGGAGCGTTTCAATCCCGCCTTCCTGGCAGCTAAAGACCTGGAGCTCAATCCTATGTTTATAGAAGTGCACCGCCTGGCGCAATTCAACCCACGGGGTACCGAAGTCAGTGTGATCCTTGACCTGATGATCCATGATATTGATGTTATCCTTAGCCTGGTTAAAAGTGAGGTCAAATCTATATCTGCTAATGGTGTGGCCGTTATGACAGATACACCGGACATCGCCAACGTGCGTATTGAATTCAATAATGGATGTGTGGCTAACTTGACTTCAAGCCGCATATCCATGAAAAAAATGCGCAAGATAAGGCTGTTTCAAAAAGATGCCTATATAGGTATTGACTTCCTGGAGAAAAAGACCGAAGTGATCAAACTTAAGCAGGACAGCGACGAGAATGTGTTTTCGTTTGATATAGAGACACCCAGGGGTATAAAAACCATTGCCATTGCCAATCCTACAGTGCCCGAGGTAAATGCGATCAGAATGGAATTGGAGGAATTTGTTTTTGCTATTCAGAACAACACCCAACCCATAGTTAATGAAATCGACGGGTTTAGGGCCATGGAGGTAGCACACCAGATACTACACAAGATCAACTATAATCTTATTGCTTCCTGATTCAATGGGCCACAACAGAATTATCCACCCTTTCTGGTATGCCTTATCGGATTATGCAATGGGCGTTGCTGCCTGGGCAGGATTTTTTTTCTTCCGTAAAACCCTGTTGCATGAATCGTTCAATACAGATGCAACCTTATGGCTGGGATTGCTAATTATTCCTGTTGGATGGCTGATCTTGTTTGGCCTGGTAGGAAGTTATCATTCCATATATAAAAAATCAAGGCTCACTGAAACCATCATGACCTTTATCTGCAGTCTGCTGGGTGGTGTGCTGTTATTTTTCTTGTTTATCCTTGATGATGTAAACAATGATTACACCTATTATTACAGTGCATTTGCTTCCCTGTTCTTATTACAATTCTCACTGACGCTGATGGGTAGGCTTTTTCTTTTGACATGGGCCAAACACCAACTCAATTCTAAAAACATCCAGTTTAAGGCAATAATTGTTGGCAATGCTGAAAATGCTGAGCAAGTATTTAACCAGCAAGTAAAAAACCTTGAAAAGGAAGGCTTTGGGGTCAACGGCTATGTTTCCCTGGTTGAGGATGATGCCATCACCCCATCCCTTAAATACCTTGGCAACCTGGCAAATTTGGAGCAGTATATAGATAACAACAACATTAGCCTGGTAATCATTGCCATTGACAAAAATGAACAAGCGCTTATCGCCTCCATCATCAACCGGTTGTCGGAAAAAGATGTTGCTATTAAGATCCAGGCCAACACCTTGGACATCCTTGCAGGATCTGTGAGGACGAGCAATATCCTGGGCCCTGTATTAATTGACCTGCATACAGGATTAATGCCTGAGTGGCAACAGCACATCAAACGTGTGATAGACGTAATCATCTCTTTTTTATTATTGCTTTTGCTTTCTCCCATACTGCTGTACATTGCTATAAAAGTCAAGCTATCTTCTTCAGGATCTATATTATTTATACAGGAAAGAATAGGTTATAAGGGAAAACCTTTCCATATGTTTAAATTCCGGTCCATGTATATGGATGCTGAAAAAGATGGCCCTGCCTTATCTTCGGATGGTGATCCACGCATTACACCCTGGGGCCGCACCATGCGCAAATGGAGGTTGGATGAATTGCCACAACTTTGGAATATTCTCAAAGGAGAAATGTCGCTGGTGGGTCCAAGACCTGAAAGAAAATATTACATTGACCAGGTAATCCTGGTGTTCCCCTATTATAAATATCTGCTGAAGGTAAAGCCCGGGCTTACCTCCTGGGGCATGGTACAATATGGTTATGCAGAAAATATCGAAGGAATGGTAGCACGCAGCCAGTTTGACCTGGTATATATTGAAAACATATCCCTTTTATTGGATTTCAAGATCCTCCTGCATACTATGCGGATTATATTCCTGGGAAAAGGGAAGTAATCCTTTCCTCATTTCAGATTTGGCAAATTGAATTCTATTTTTGAACAAACATACTTCCTTGCAAAAACTATTTCTTTTCCTGGCCACTTGTTTTATTTATCACCAGGGCTTTTCTCAATACTGGCAACAGAAAGTTTCTTATGTCATTGATGTAACATTGAATGACAAAGAAAAAACACTGGATGCTTTTGAAAAGATCACCTACACCAATCAATCTCCGGATACACTCACTTATATCTGGTTTCACCTTTGGCCCAATGCTTATAAAAATGACAGAACAGCATTCAGCGAACAATTATTGGGCAATGGAAACACAAAATTTTATTTCTCAGGCAAGGAGCAAAAAGGTTATATAAACCAGTTAAACTTTAAAGTAAATGGCATTAGCGCCAAGATGGAAGATCATCCGGAACATATTGATATTGTAAAATTGATCCTTCCAAAACCGCTGGTTCCTGGCGAAGCAATTTCCATAAGCACACCATTCCACGTGAAGCTCCCGTTCAATTTTTCCAGGGGAGGATTCGATGCCCAGACTTTCCAGGTTTCTCAATGGTACCCGAAACCTGCTGTGTACGATCAAAATGGCTGGCATCCAATTCCCTATCTTGACCAGGGTGAATTCTATAGTGAATATGGCAGTTTTGACGTGCGCATTACCTTGCCTTCGGATTATGTAGTGGCAGCCACAGGCAATTTACAAGACCAGGATGAACGCAATTGGCTGATTGACCGCAAAGAGGCGCCAACAACCATAGGTAAGAAGAGCCCCCTGACAAAACCGAAAACCCAGAAAAGGAAAGCCCCCACTGCTATTCGTAAAAGCTCTCGTGAAATTGCCAGTGAAAAGGCTTCAACCAAAACACTTCATTTTCTGCAGGATAATGTTCATGACTTTGCCTGGTTTGCCAACAAAAATTTCATTGTAAACCATGACACCTGCCAATTACTTTCCGGCAGGGTCATAGATGTCTTCACTTATTATACCAAAGAAGAAAAAGCAACCTGGAATGCTTCTGTAACTTTTGCTAAAGATGCCATACGGTTTTATAGCAATGAGGTTGGAGAATATCCTTATGATGTGATAAGTGCAGTGCAGGGGCCACAAAGCTTTGGAGGTGGAATGGAATATCCTACTATTACCATTATTTCTCCCATGCCTACTTCCAAGGACCTGGATATTACCATGGCCCATGAAATTGGACACAACTGGTTTTACGGCATCCTTGGAAGCAATGAAAGAGATCATCCCTGGATGGATGAAGGCATCAATTCCTTTTATGAGAAAAAATATACGGAATCTAAGTATGGTCCTTCCAGCCAGGAAGAAAAAATACTTTTTCAAACAAAAGCCCACAGACATACTGATCAACCAATAGAGACAACATCCCAACAATTCAGCTCAAGCAATTATGGGTTGGTGGCCTATCACAAAACAGCAGAATGGATGTCCTTCCTGGAAGAAAAACTCGGCAAAGATGTTTTCCGTAAAACCATGCAGGATTACTATAAGGACTGGAAGTTCAGGCATCCACAACCAGCAGATTTCAAATCGGAGGTAGAGAAGGTTTCACCACAGGTGGCAGAAGAACTCTTTCCCCTGTTACAACAAAAGGGTGTATTGCCAAACCATCATCTCAGTGGGTCAACTACCATTTCTCCTGTCATCGGGCATTCCATCAACAATTACCTTCTTCACCCCACTAAAAATGCACTGATCCTTTCCCCTGCCATAGGTATTAACAGTTATGACAAGTTCATGATCGGTGCTATAATCAGCAATTATAAACTACCTCCCTCCCCTTTCCAGTTTTTGGCTATTCCCTTATACGCGACAGGTTCCAAACAATTCAATGGATTGGGAAAGCTTAATTATACTATAGCATCCAATGGTTTCATCCGCAAAACAGACCTTTTTATCAATGGCTCAAGATTTTCGATGGATGAATTCACTGATACAGCAGGACAAAAGATCAGGATGCAGTTCCGGAAGTTGGTTCCCGGCATCAAATTAACGTTTAAAGAAAAAGATCCCCGCAGTACCATCAACAAGTACCTGCAATGGAAGACATTTTTCATTAACGAAGAATCCATTCAACTCACTGATGATAGTATCATATCCGGAACAGATACCGCTTTCATTACCAGGTACACTACGCCGGCAAAAAACCGCTACCTGAACCAGTTAAAATTGGTTTATGAGAATGCAAGAGCTTTATACCCATTCGACATCAACCTGGTAGTTGAACAATCAACTGATTTTATACGTCCTTCCGTCACGGCAAATTATTTCTTCAATTATGCAGCATCGGGAGGATTGAATGTGCGATTGTTCGCGGGTAAATTTCTCTACCTGGGAGGTAAAACTATTGCCAAACAATTTATTAACGACAGGTACCTGCTGAACATGAGTGGAGCCAAGGGATATGAAGACTACACTTATGCTGATTATTTCATTGGTCGCAACAGGTTTGAAGGATTGGAAAGTCAGCAGATCATGGTCAGGGATGGAGGTTTCAAAGTAAGAACCGATCTACTAGCGGATAAAACAGGCAAAACAGATGATTGGCTGGTTGCATTGAACTTTACCACCACAGTTCCTGATAATATTAATCCATTGTCAGTATTACCAATTAAGATACCATTGCGCCTGTTCCTTGATGTGGGTACTTATGCCGAACCCTGGAAGAGTGATTTAGGTGAAAGCCGGTTCCTGTTCGATGCAGGTATCCATATACCTCTATTGGCTGAAACATTGAATATTTATATTCCCCTGTTTTACAGCAAGACCTACAGTGATTATTTTAAATCGCACAAGCCTGAAACTTCATTTTGGAAGAACATATCCTTTAGTATAGACCTTTTCAATAAAGACCTTAAAGCAATCAACCGCGAAGTGGAATTCTGATGAACGGATTAAAGCCTATACAATATTTGTCTTATGAACAGATCGACAAGCAAAAATGGGATCACTGTATCCAGATAGCTGCAAACAGATTAATCTATGCTTATTCATGGTACCTCGACAAGATGGCTGATCACTGGGATGGCATTGTTCTGGGAGATTATGAAATGGTAATGCCTTTACCCTGGCGCAGGAAAATGGGCATCTTCTACCTGTATCAACCTGCATTCGTGGCACAATTAGGCTTGTTTGGTAATGATGTTTCAGCAGATGTACTCAAACAATTCTTTGAAGCCATTCCCGGAAAGTTCAAATATTGGGACATGCCTCTCAATATGGATAACAAGTATGATATTAAAGGATTTCATTTGAACGAACGTGCCAATTTCATATTGACTTTAGATAAACCTTACAGTGAACTGTACAAAGCCTTCAGGGAAAACAATAAGCGCAATATCAAAAGAGCGCAAGGCTACGGTTGCGTAGTAAAAAAAGGTATTGATGTCAACGAGATCATAGCATTGGCTAATGATCAACCACAACAAGGGCAAACCATACAGCAGGATTATGCTCATTTTCTCACTATATATGATCAGCTACTCCAGGAAGAAAAGAGCAGGAGTTATGGTGTATTTTCCAGCCAGGGCCAACTGCTGGCATCCTGCGCCCTGCTTTATTCAGGTAAACGTTGGTATTATCTATTGGTAGGAAATCATCCGAACGGCAGAACCCTGGGTGCCTCCCATTTATTGATCGATGCTATCATCAAAGACCTGGCTGGCAAAAATCTGATCCTGGATTTTGAAGGAAGCGATATTCGCAACCTTGCATTCTTTTACAGTGGTTTTGGAAGCCGCCAGGAAAATTATACAACTGTCCGGCTAAACCGGCTGCCCTGGTATTTGAAGTGGGCCAAAGCTTAAGTCCTGGCAGGCATAAAATTCAGTTACTTACCTATTCATCTCCTGTCTATCTTTGCGGCAAAATTTTGATACATGAATTTGCATGAGTACCAGGCAAAAGAACTACTTAAAAAATATGGCGTTCCGGTACAGGAGGGCATTGCTGTAAGCACCCCACATGATGCGGAAGAAGCCTACCGGCAAATAAAAACCCAATACGGAAGCAACTTTGCAGTTGTAAAGGCCCAGATCCATGCGGGTGGCCGCGGTAAGGGTAAGGTAAAAGAAACTGGCATTAACGGTGTAAAGGTGGTGAAGTCAGTGGATGAAGTTTGTGAGGTATCACAAAAGATCCTTGGAGGTACTCTTGTTACCATCCAAACCGGCGAAGCTGGCAAAGTAGTGAATAAAGTTTTGGTGGCCCAGGACATGTATTACGATGGTCCCAGTGATCGTAAGGAATTCTACCTGTCTATTTTGCTCGACAGGGCAAAAGGAGAAAATGTGATCATGTATAGTACTGAAGGAGGAATGGATATTGAAGAAGTAGCACACAAAACGCCTGAAAAAATATTCAAGGAATGGGTATATCCCGGAGGCTTGCTTCAAGGATACCAGGCACGTAAGATCGCCTTTAACCTGGGCCTGAAGGGTGATGCTTTCAAGAACATGGTAAAATTTGTTACGAATTTATACAAGGCCTATGTAGGGTTGGATGCTTCCATGCTGGAGATCAATCCACTCTTTAAAGCCTCTGATGACAAGATCGTAGCGGTTGACTGCAAGATGAACCTGGACGACAATGCACTGATGCGTCATCCTGACCTGGCAGCCATGCGCGATGTAGCAGAGGAAGATCCTACAGAAGTAGAAGCAGGAAAGCACAACCTGAACTTTGTAAAGCTGGATGGCAATGTGGGATGTATGGTGAACGGTGCCGGTTTGGCTATGGCCACTATGGATATGATCAAATTAAGCGGTGGTGAACCAGCCAACTTCCTTGACGTAGGTGGAACAGCCAACGCACAAACAGTGGAAGCAGGCTTCAGGATCATTATGAAAGATCCTAAGGTAAAAGCTATCCTTATCAACATCTTTGGCGGTATTGTGCGTTGTGATAGGGTTGCGCAAGGTGTGATTGATGCTTATAAGAACATGGGCAATATTGAAATACCCATCATTGTTCGCCTGCAGGGCACCAATGCTGAAGAGGCTAAAAAATTGATTGATGAAAGTGGCCTTAAGGTACAATCAGCTATCTTGTTAAGCGAAGCAGCGCAACTGGTAAATAAAGCAGTAGCCGCTGCCTGATAAATACATTTAAAAATTGCAAAAGCCACGGGAGTACCTGTGGCTTTTTTTATTGTTTTCGATGCTATAGCACTTTAGTTATTATAAAATAATATATGCTTGGTTAATAAAAATTAACCATAGTTTTGATTATGTCCGATTTCAATATCCCTATGGCCGTAGATAACATACGTTATCATTTTTCATTTACCAGGATACAAAATCCTTCCGCCGAGAAGTTCTTTGTTACTGCCAATAACTTCCTTTCCGACCCCTTTACTTTTGAAATGAAAAAAGATGATACCGGCAGGTGGAAAGTGTTGATGCCTGCTCCTGAATGGGCGGTTGAAATAGAAAATCAACTGGCTTATTCGATTGAATCAAATATTTGATCATTGGAATATCTGGCTTCACTATCCATCGACTGCCTATAACCTTTTCATTGTCATAGACAATTGTTTTACCGTCACTTATATTTCATACAACTCAAGCGGTAAGCCATCCGGGTCTCTAAAAAAACAAAAACGCTTACCAGTATATTCATCTACCCTTATAGGCTCTACCTCAATATGTTTTTGCACCAGATGATGCACTGCGGCTTCAATATCGACTACACTAAATGCCAGGTGCCGTAATCCTGCCGCTTCAGGACCTGATGCCCTTGCCGGGGGATCAGGAAAAGAGAATAGCTCAATGAAATAATGACCATCAAGGCAAAGATCTAATTTAAATGAGGCTCTTTCCTTACGATACACTTCCTGCTTTATAGTAAAGCCCAGCACATCTGTATAAAAAGACTTGGAACGCTCATAATCTCTGCAAATGATAGCGACATGATGAATACCTGTTAATCCAATCATAATCCTCCTTTCAATCAAATGTAGAAGATTAATCAAAAACACAAGGGATGGCTGACAGGCGAAAGTTCAAAAATAATCCCCTGCCTTACCAGCAGGGGATCAAAAAATTCAGGCGGTTGGTAGTGACTTGTTTCAAAGGGTCAGACGCCTGTTACTTTTCAAAGGGTTGGATTCATGAGTTTTTCCAGGATTACCGGATTTACTGTTGGTTTTTCTAAGATGTTTAAAATTCACATTTAGTTTTCATTATATAGGGCCAATGACCAGGTAATTTAAAAGCCTACTAATTTATTTTAACCCTACATAGTTATTATCCCCTATTTCTGACTTCACTTATTAAATTGCGCCATGGATTTTCAAAACGGTTTACCTCAAAAGATCAAGATCAGGAAGATTGAACAAAGGGATAATAAAACAATGGCTTCCATTATTCGCTCTACCCTTGAAGAATTTGGCGCCAACAAACCCGGAACAGTTTATTACGACAACACCACGGATTCCTTATTCGAATTATTTGAGCATACACCGGGATCTGTGTATTATGTAGCGGAATATAACAATGAGGTCGTTGGCGGTGGAGGCATATTTCCATCTTCGGGATTGCCCGATGGCACCTGCGAGCTCGTAAAAATGTACCTTTTGAAAAAAGTTAGAGGAATGGGATTAGGCAGGCTGCTCATCCAGAAATCTATTGATTTTGCAAAGGACTATGGGTACACCACAGTGTACCTTGAGACCATGCCTGAATTAAAACTGGCTTTAAAGGCCTACGAGAAAATGGGTTTTCAATATACAGATAAGGCCCTGGGCAATACCGGTCATTTTGGTTGTGATCTGTTTATGACCCTGGCCCTGGAAAACCAATAAAAAAACTTAAGCTTTTTCTGACACTCCTGGTCATTGGGATGATGGTATAGGCACGCATTCATATACAGGGCTGAAAAGGTAGATCCTTTTGGTAGCTACTTCCTCGCACCTGAATCGCTTCCGGATTTTTTCACCTTTTCTGAATACTCTTCCATCGTGTGTTTTGAATAACAAACCAGTTGCTACTTCTTCCACAAAAACCAGGTGGCCTTTATTGGTATCATACTTTTTCAGGGTGCGCAGCAACAATTCATCTGCACAACTGGAAGCTGCAGGATTATGTAAAGATTGCAATAGCGCATGCCTGATATCATCCGGGAAAACATTATTTTCTATAAAACGCGCCAATAATTGTCCAAAAATGGCTTTCCACTCCTTACCATGAGAAGCTACCCGGTTGCCATACTTTTCAAACGTAAGCAGGTGTGCCAGTTCATGCAGCAAAGTGATCAGGAAGGCGTATTTATTCAAATTGCCATTTACACTAATCCGGTGGTTGCTGGCGTGCGTGCGATGACGGTAATCACCCAGGATACTTTTTCGATCCCTGGCTACCGTTAGATGCACATGGTAGAACTGAAGGTAAGCCAGCACTTCTTCCATGGTGTTGGGGGGCAGGTATTCCTGCAAGGCAGAAATGGGCGCTTCTTTTTTACTCATGAGGGTTCTTCCTCAACAATTTCATCAATATAGATACTTCCATAAAACTATACACCAGGTAAAGGGCCATGCAGGTGAATAAAGCCGGTTTATTATAGGTGGTTTTGAAAGCTGATACATAAATAAATACGGCTATGACGCAAAGAAAAAGCTTCACCATCATTCCTGAATATACAGAGCGGACAAAGGCATGTGGATTAGGATTTTTTAAGCCTTTTTGTGCCAGGGTAAATGAAACAAGTGTGATCAGGAAAAGAAGCAGGTTACCAATGATCAGCACATCCTGGTCCATGCCCCACCTGGCCAACATATTTTTACCCGCAATGAAAAATGCATTTAAAACAATGAAAAATAAAACCACAGGGAAAAACGACTTAAACTTCCTCTTGACCATTATCTGTTTTCTTTTTTGAAGTATCCTTTACCAGTTGATAGATCATTACCACCAATATAAAAAAAGGGAGTATCCATACCAGCAAGGGTACAGAGAAATTGGCCCATTTATCTATTTTCATACCGATGAAGACCGCGAGGGCTAAGGACACAAAAAGTTGTGTGCCCCAGCCTGCATAACGCATAAGATCTGCATTCGGCTTATTTTGCTTCGGCTGTCTGTTCATCCGTTGTACTCATTACTACTACACTTGCAGGCACAGCTCCCATCTTACATTGACCATTGAATACCGCTGTGGGATCTATTTGTAGGGTGGCTGCATGAATGTTACCCTGTACATTGCTTTCTCCTCTCAGTTGCAGCACTTCCATCACGGTAATGTTTCCATTTACTTTCCCGGTAATGTCTGCCTGCTTGCCATGAATATTGCCTTCTACATAACCTGAAGGGCCTATTACTACTTTGGCTGAGGAGATCACATTTCCGTGTATTGTACCATCAATGCGCAGGTCGTTTTCGCTTTTAACATCTCCCTGCAAACTGGTGCCTTCACTGATCAGGGTAGCGCTTGTACTGATCTTGTCGGAAATGCCATTGGTTTTTTCTTTGTTGAACATAGGTATTGGTTTATAGCTTAAAAATAATCAATCATTTGAGATTTCCTCCTTCGGAACCTGTAATTGTGTGGTATCAAGCTTAAGGTTCTCATCTCCACCCAACACTTTTTTCAACCCTTCTATGTATTGCCCCTGGTAATTCACCTGTTTTTCAAGGGAATCGGTCACATATTTCAGCTGCCGGTATTCTCTACCTATACCCGCATTTCCATAGCCCGGAATGTAATATTTGAGAGGTGTAAACACTATGAGTGCCACTGTCAACCCGGTAAGCAGCACAAATATGGTACTTAACACAATATAAACGCTCATCCTGGATAGCCGGAAGGTAACCACTTCCTCATACGTGTCATCATTCATCACCACTAGCCGGTAGCGATTGCGCAATCGCTGCAAGGTGGACCCGGCATCTAGTTTTGCCATAGATATTTGTTATGGCGCTAAAGATAGAGAAAACCATTTCATGGAATTAGCCACCCTGCTCAATAAGAAATTAAGACTAATTATTATTATATAAAATAATTTATTAATGCTCCTTTGCCTAAAAGTCCATTCTTCAAGGTGGCAGGCCTGGTTTATTCTCCATTTTAGGTTCTACTTAGGAAAAGGGAAATTTCAGCCAAAAGGGAGGATATTCCATAGATGAGCCATAGATATCCCATAGATATCCCAATGATATTCCAACTATATAAGAGATGGGATATCCTTGGAATATCATTGGGATATCTATGGGATATCTGTGGCTCATCTACATTATATAATTGGAACAAGTTGGGCTGTCTTGTACTGAAAAAACTTTACAGTTTGGGGTTTAGATACGGTTGTGGCTTTACAGCCGGATACATAGATACAGATTTGGGTTTACAATAGTTCCTTTTTTTCCAGGTTTTTACAAGGGGTAGTTGGGATTGATGTGCTTGATCAGGAGTAAGATTGCCACAGCTCATATGCGGTCTAACATTATTATACATATTTATGGCGTTGTGGACCGCTGGAACTGCCTCTGAATAGCTTTTAAAAGTTTTGTATAGGGATAATTCATCTTTTAAAATCCCATTGGCTCTTTCTGCTATAGGATTATCATAGGGATTACCTGTTTGGGTCATGCTGATGTGGATGTTGTTGGACTGGAGTATTTCCACATACGCATCGCAACAATACTGGATCCCTCTATCAGAATGATGGATTAGCCCTATATGGGTAGTTGCTGTTCCTATGGCTTTTCTTAGGGCTATTATACAGCCTTTGGATTGTAGGGTTTGACTTAAGTGATAGCCTAAAATTTTATGGGAATAAGCATCCGTCACCAGTGAGAGATAAATAAATCCGGTTTCAGTGGTGAGGTAGGTAATATCACTGACCCACAACTGTCCGACCCTGTTAATCAACATATCCTTACGCAGATCAGGCCATTTTTTAAACCTATGGTTGGAGTTGGTGGTCCTGGCATAGCGTTTTTTGGGCTTTATCAATAAATCATTGGCACGGAGCAAATTAAAAAATCGGTCTCTGCCAATGGATATGTGGTGTAAAGCAAAGTCCTTACGCAGCATATACAATAGCTTTACAGCTCCTATTTTAGGCAACTTTTTCCTGAGTTCTAATACCAGCTCTATAATCAATACATCTTCCATTTTTTCATCCGAGCTACGGCAAAGATGATCATATAGAGCCTGCCTGGATTTTCCAAACAGCCTACACAGTCTTGACCACCCCACACCAGGGTAGTATTGTTTCATTTCTTTGACTGTTTGGAGCCAAACTTTTTTACCAGATCAACACCAAGCTCCTTACTGGCATTTTCAATAAGCATTTCCAAAGCAGTAATCTTTAGCGTAGCCTCTTTTAAAGAAGCCTCACTTACTGTTTTTGTATCTGCACCGATATTCTGTGTGGTTTCAGGCAAGTGTTGTAAACCTTCGGGATATTTTTTTCTGTACCATCGAAGCATTTCTCTAACCGAAGAAGCACTTTTAAATCCATACTTTTTAGCCAGAGCCCCATATCCTAATGGAGACGTCAGGTATTCTTTTGCAACAGCAATCTTTAAAGAAGAGTCATAGATCGGAGAACGACCTTGTTGTTTAGAAGTATTCATATACTAAATTTAAATTACACATACTTTAAGTCTGAATATGTAAAGTGAATTCAGTACGAGACACCGGAAATAGTGATTATTGTAACTGTAACTTTCTAATTAGGCAGTTCGGGTTACTTTTTAAACTTATACCAGCCTGGAAAGGAATAAAAGAGACAGTAAAAGGGGAGTACATCTAAAAGAAATCTATGGTAGTGGATTTAGGGTACACACAATAAGCTATTGATGAGTCATATAATAATTTAAAGCCATTTAATCACTCCTGGGTAAGCGTTTATCTAGGTCTTAACGTTTGTTTTCGGTTCTTTGCAGCATGTCCGGCGACACTTTACATAACTGGCAGAAAAAAAGCAAGGAAAGGCAGAAGCAGTACAGGCAGATGCTGGACCGGGCGGATAAAAATAAAGTACTTAAGCATTTGCCGGACCTTCATGAAGAGGCTTTTGAAAAAGTGGATTGCCTGCAATGTGCTGCCTGTTGTAAAAATTATTCTCCCCGGTTCAAAACTCCGGATGTCAAGCGGATCAGCAAGTACCTGGGCATGAAGGAAAGTAATTTTATCGAAACCTATCTCCGGGTGGATGAAGACGGGGATTTCGTGGTGAAGTCATCTCCCTGTCCTTTTTTAGGAGCTGATAACCAGTGCTCTATTTATGACGAAAGACCATCTGATTGTGCACGCTTTCCTTATACGGATGAAGATGTGATCATCAAGCGACAAAAGCTTACGCTGACCAATTCCACCTTTTGTCCCATTACTTATTATGTGCTGGAAGGTCTGCTTCAGAAGTTGAAATAAGGCGGTCGCCAACAGCAGTGAGTTCCCGATTTTTTTGATAAATGATTTCGTAACTTATGGCATAAAACTTTTTGCTATATGCCACGTTATGTTATTGAAAGGGAAGTTCCCGGCGCAGGCAAGCTTACCCAGGACCAACTGCAAGCCATGGCTCAAAAATCCTGCGATGTCATCAGCGATATAGGCCCGAGGATTCAATGGGTAGAAAGCTTTGTTACGGACGATAAGATCTATTGCGTTTACAACGCGCCCAATAAAGACCTAATTAAACAGCATGCTGAAATGGGTGGATTTCCCGCTGACCGGATAGAGGAGATCAGGAATGTGATCAGTCCTGTTACTGCTGAAACACAGGCTCAAACAGTTTCATGATCCATTAGTAATCCCGTTCATTCTATTATTTTTTTTCTGCCAGTTCTTCATAAGCTGCAGTCAGTGGCCGGTCTATGCCCTGGCCACTCCATTCTGTAACACCCGGGATGCTGGTATTTTTAATGAATTCCTCTTTGGAAACTCCTTTTTTGATCTCGGCTTCGGCAAAGGACAGCACCTTACCCAGGTAGTCCTGGAACTTTTTCACATCTTCTATAGTGCCTGTTTCTTCACCTGGATTCAGGGAGTGGCCAAAAATGATGATAGTGTCTTTTCCTGCCATATTCAAAATGCCATCAAGGTCTTTGATCCAACTGGATATGTTGGCACCTGCAGACCGGTCCACAAAGGGATGCCGCTTATTGAACATCAGGTCGCCGGTATGAATGATATTGGCATTTTCAAAATGATACACAGCATCACCATTGGTATGGCCGGGCCCAAAATAATCTGCCTTGATCTTTTCATCATCCAGCTTAAGTTTCCAGTCTTTACTAAAGGTCATATCCGGAAGCAATTGCTTTTCCATGGTGTTATTGGCTTCAGCTACCCTTTTTTGATTGGCCAGGGAATTTTCATGTGCCACCACATGCTGCACCAATCCTTTATAAGCTATGTTACCCGATGTGTGGTCCCCGTGATGGTGGGTGTTCAGCAAATACAGGAAGGAGGCTCCCTGTTGTTTTTGGAGTTCATCTACCAGGTGTTTGGATGTATCCGGGAACTGCGCATCTATAACAACAATTCCATTTTTAGATTTAAGAAAACCAATGGTGCCGCCTCTTTCTGTGAAGATGCCCACATTGTTCCTTAACATTTTTACCTGGAATTCGGCAGGTGATAATAAGGATGCCATAGCTTTTTGTTGAAATAGCAGGCTGGCAGATGCCAGAACAGTAGATTGATAAAGGAAGTGTCTCCTGTGCATAGTGTAAGGGTTTAGTTATTAGAACACTGCCGCAAACATGCTAACAGGTTTACGGGCAAATTGTTCAATGGTTGCCGTCAATATTCGAATTTACGTAAACCAGGCGCTTTTATCCAGGAAATGATGGCTACCAATAATGTCATTGAACCTCCGAAAATGACGGCAGGTACAGCACCCATAATGCGTGCAGTGAACCCGCTTTCAAACTGTCCCAGCTCATTGGATGAATTAATGAACATGGAGTTCACTGAGCTTACCCGCCCCCGCATTACATCGGGAGTAGTAAGCTGTAGCACGGTGCCACGGATCACCACGCTGATCCCATCGAGCATGCCGGCAATGACAAGGGCAGCGAAGGAAAGCCAATAAAACCGGGAGACGCCAAAGACGATGATACAAAGGCCAAAGCCTGCTACCACCATCATTAAGATGCGGCCCTGCTTTTTGAGCAGCGGGAAAAAAGTGATAGTGATGATCATAATAATGGAACCGATATCAATGGCGGCATTCAGCCACCCAAATCCAATGGCACCCACTTTTAAAATGCGGTCTGCAAATTCCGGGATCAGGGCTACTGCACCACCAAAGAGCACTGCAAAAAGATCAAGCGATATGGCACCTAACAATATCTTGTGGTTGAAAACAAAACGGAGACCTTCCTTGACACTGTCCCAGGCCCTGATGGTCATGTCTGTATGAAGTATGGGTTTCTTTTCAATCCTTGAAAGTATAAAGGCAGCTATCCATACATAGGCCAGTATCACGTAAAAAGTGGAATGCACCCCAATGAAAGCAATAAGAAATCCGGCACTGGCATGCCCCAATATGGAAGCGGCCAGCCAGGAAGTGGAGCTGATACTGGCAGCGAACTGCAGGTTTTCCCTTGGCACCAGTTGGGCAATGATGGCGTTGGAAGTAGGCCCTGCAAATGCCCTGATGATGCCTGTGCAAAATACTATGGCGTAGAACAACCACGTTATTTGCGACACCTGTAGGCTTCCTTCCACAGTGGGAAGCGTAACCACCAGCAGGCCCAGCACGCAGGCCGAGTAGGACAGGATGCCTTTTAACAATAGGGTCCTTTTATCCGAGCGGTCGACTATATGACCGGCATATAGTGCCAGGGAGAAAACGGGAACAAATTCCGAAAGGCCAACGATACCTATAGCAAATGAACTTTTGGTTAAATGGAAAAGCTTATAGGCTACAACCGTGGCCACCATGCGCAGCGCCATGGTATAAAAAAAGCGAACCACTATATAATACCTGAACTCTTTATGATTAAGGGGAGAGAGGCTGAGCGTTTTAAATTCCATGAGGGGCAAAGATAGCCAGGAGAACCGCAGAATATCGAACAAGGAGGAGGGAACCGCAGAATATCGAACAAGGAATATCGAATGTCGAAGGGAAGGGAACCGCAGAATATTGAACAAGGAATATCGAATGTCGAAGGATTAAGTGGAAGAGGATGGTGGATAGCGGGCTTATCTTAGGTCAACGAACGAAAATTTTCAATTTTCAACGGTCTATGTTCAATTTTCAGGGATAGGAAATTAAGTTCGGAGGGTGGGCAATGATGGGAGAATCAATGACAATTTAGTACTAACCTTGCCAATTTATAAACCCATTAACCTGTCAACTATTTTTTCATTTTACATTTTGCATTTTACATTTCTATTCTCCTCCTTTTGCCTTCCCTCTCACGGCAGGCTGACATAATGCTGTCCTTCGGGATATTCTTTATCGAGGGCGTCAATGATCACTTGCAGGTGCTCGGGGTTGCCAAGGAAGTCAGCATTGGATACATCCACATAAATGGTCTTAAGATTATGTTGTTTGATATAATGCGTATAGGTTTCCTGTATGCTGAAAAGATAATCGTCCGGGATCTGTTGTTCGTAGGGGCGGTTTCGCTTTTTGATATTTTGCTGCAGCTTGGCTACGGGTGCATGCAGGTAGATCAACAGTTCGGGCTGTACCAGTTGTTGGTACATGATGTCAAAGAGACGTTGATACAACCTGAACTCTTCTTCAGACAAATTGATCTTGGCAAATAACAGGCATTTGGTAAAAAGATAATCAGATATGGTCAGGTTTTGAAAAAGATCTTTCTGCTGGATCAATTCTTTCAATTGTTTAAAGCGTTCAGCCATAAAGAACAGCTCCAGCGGGAAGGCATACTGTTGTGGATTCTCATAGAACTTGGGAAGGAAGGGATTGTCGGCAAACTGCTCCAGCACCAGGCGTGCATTAAATTGTTTGGCCAGCAGGTGTGACAATGTTGTTTTGCCTGCTCCAATATTTCCTTCAATCGTAATAAATGTGTACTTCATATTATTTGCCCACTTGTCCTTTGTGGCTGCTGCCTCTCCAGTAGATCTGCCGGACCTCTATCAGGAGCTTATCAGTTAATCCTGGTCATTGGTTATGGTCTGAGGCGGCAAAATAAAGATTGTTGACGCATGTGGTCAATTAAATTTATTCACCATCAATGGGTCTGCACATTCGGCCAGCAATTGGGCAATGGTTTTGTGCAATACGGGGTGGCGAAATTCCGGGGCAATGTCGTCGAGGCACTGAAGGGCAAAGCGACGGTTCTGAATTTCGGGATGTGGGATTTTTAAATGCGGCTCGCGTATGATCTCCTGGCCATAGAACAGGATATCAATATCTATTATGCGCGGGCCATACCTGGTTTCTCTTTTTCTTCCCATATCCTCTTCAATCTGTAATAGTATTTGTAACAACTCCTTGGGAGGTAATAGGGTCTCTATGCATAAGGCCTGGTTAAGGAATTTATCCTGGTTGGTCAATCCCCATGCTTCAGTTTCATAAATGGCGGAACCGGATATGATCCTGCCGGCCTGTTGGTGAATGGCATTTGTGGCCAACTGCAAGTATTCCATCCTGTTTCCCATATTTCCACCTATCAGTAAATAAACCGGGCTCATATTTGTTTATTCAATAGGCATCAAATATCTTTTATTTTTACAAACTGAATGAACCCGATATGAGTAGCTTCTTTAAGATGTTCTTTGCCTCCCTGCTTTCTATTATAGTTTTTTGCCTGGTGGCCATATTCCTGTTACTGGCAGTGGTGAGCCAGTTTACCTCGAAAGAAAAACCTGAGGTGGCTAAAAATTCTGTGCTCTTACTTGACCTGGGCCAGCATTTCAAAGAGCAGCGTGAGAATGCGCCCTTACAGGCACTTTCGCAGCAGGATGATGTTCCGGGATTATTTGATGTGATACGTTTGATACAGCATGCTAAAGATGATGATAATATTGCGGGCATTTATATTAAGGCAGACAATAATGCCAACAGTTTTGCATCGAGCAATGAGATCCGCAATGCGCTGCTGGATTTCAAAAAGTCAAAAAAGTTTGTGCTGGCCCATGGAGATGTAATGTCTCAACAAGCCTACTTCATTGCCAGTGCCGCTAATAAAGTTTATGTTAATCCTGCAGGACAACTGGAGTGGAGCGGCTATAGTGTTACACTGCCCTTTCTGAAAGGAACGCTGGATAAGCTGGAAATAAAAGCCCAGATATTTTATGCGGGCAAATTTAAAAGTGCCACCGAGATTTTCAGGGTGGATAAGATGACACCGGAGAACAGGTTGCAGACGCTGGAGTGGCTGGGAGATATGTATCGGTATTTTTTGGTGCAGGCTGGTCAATCAAGGGGGATAGATACAGCTACATTACATGGCCTTGCTAACAATGCCACCATACAAACCCCGCAGGATGCAGTGAGTCATAAACTGATAGACGAGGTGAAATATGATGACCAGGTGAAAGATGAGATCAAAAGGAAATTAGGCATTGGCAAATATGATAAGATGAATATGCTGCCAATGAACAGTTATTATGAAAGCGTGAGCCTGAGAAAAACTGGTAGTGACCGCATTGCCGTAATCTATGCTGAAGGAGATATTGTTGATGGAATGGGTTCGAGCAATAATATTGGCGGTGATCATTTCCGTGATATTATCCGTAAGGCGCGTTTGGACAAATCAGTAAAGGGGATTGTGCTCAGGGTAAATTCGGGAGGCGGAAGTGCACTGGCCAGTGAGAATATTTGGAGAGAATTACAACTGGCAAAGGCAGATCATAAACCCGTGGTGGTAAGCTTTGGTGATGTAGCCGCCTCTGGTGGGTATTATATCTCATGTGGTGCTGACAGTATTTTTGCCAATCCAAACACTATTACTGGATCTATAGGCGTATTCGGGATCATTCCTAATATGGAAAGCTTTTTCAAGGATAAGCTGGGAGTTACTTTCGATGGAGTAAAGACTGCTCCTTACGCAGATGCCGGCAATGTGTACAGGCCATTGAACGAAACAGAGCAAAGGCTGGTGCAGGCCGGAGTGGACCGCATCTATATGCAATTCAAGCAAAGAGTAGCACAGGGTAGGAAGAAAGACGTAGCCTTTATTGACAGCATTGCCCAGGGTCGCGTATGGAGTGGGGAGGATGCCCTGCAAATAGGACTGGTAGATAAGCTGGGTAATTTGCAGGATGCCATTAATTGTGCATCGCGGATGGCCAAATTGGATAGTTATGGTATCAGGGAATATCCCGAGCGTCAGAGCTGGATCAATGAACTGCTTAATAAAAAGAAATCAGAACCGGAAGCTATGATCAAGCAGCAGGTAGGAGCTGAAAATTTCAGGATCTATCAGCAAATGGTGCGCATTAAAGAAATGACGGGCACTATACAGGCAAGGCTGCCTTTTGATTTCATTACACATTAATACTACTTTTGCTGCGCTTATTAAGAAGACCCATCCAGGGTTCCATGGCTGTCAGGCAATATGCTGGCAACCGGTGTTCTTTGGGGGAGGGAATAAAATAAACTCTTAATAATTGCATTTACACTTACACTGATACATGCCACAACCTTATAGCCAGGTCAGGGCCATGCTGGCCATCACAAAGGCAAGCTTGAAAGCTACTTTCAGAAGCCCGCAATCAATATTTTTCAGTTTATTTTTTCCTATTGTACTGATATGGATATTCGGGTCGCTGGGTGGCAATGGAGCACCCAAAGTTGACGTGGCCTGGGAAAAAGAAGTGGACAGCAACAATCTTGTTTCCCATATGTTACTGCATAACCCGGTGTTGCACTTTGTAGATGAAAATAAAAAGGATGTGGAGGATGAACTGAGAAAAGGCAGGGTGACAGCAGTGATCAGCGTGACAAGGCACAGGGATACGGCACAACATGCTCCTTATGATATACACCTGAGAACGTCGCCGGCAGGACAGAAAGATTTTGGGCTGCTGATTTCAGCGCTTAATGCCAGTATCACCGGCATAGATAGTGTGACCTATCCCAACAGGCCTACGATTGCCACTGTGAGCCAGACGATGGTAGAAGGGGGCAGAAGGTATCGCATGATAGACTTCTTTTTACCGGGTATGATCGGTTTTTCACTGATAGGTGCGGCAGTCTTTGGCATTGCATTCAGCTTTTATTCTTTAAGGGAGACCCTGGTGCTGAAACGCATGTATTCCACACCGGTGAAAAAAGAGTATATCATTCTTGGCGAAAGCCTGGCCAAGGTGCTTTTCCAATTAATGACTGTTGTAGTGCTCATAGCTTTTGGTTATTATGGTTATCATTTCACTTTGGCGAATGGATTTTTCACCTTCCTGGATATGATCTTCCTGAGCTTCCTGGCATTGCTTGTATTTATGGGATTCGGCTTTTTTATAACGGGCATTGCTAAGAACCAGAATGTCATTCCTATATATGCCAACCTCTTTATGTTCCCTCAATATTTCTTATCCGGAACATTTTTCTCAAAGACAGCCTTACCCGCATTTTTACAACCCATCATTCAATTCCTTCCTCTGACAGCCCTGAACGATGCCATGCGAAATGTAGCTTTTGAGGGAGCATCACTTTCAAGCTGCTGGCCACAGATATTGATCCTGGCTGTCTGGGGAATATTTATTTATGCTATCACAGCGAGAGTATTTCGCTGGGAATAAATTTACTATTGTGCAACTGATCAAACTTGGTATCATAAGCTTCATTTTTCTTTTCCTGGTGGTTACAGGTATTTCCCTGCTCATTCCATCACATATCAGGCTGTCAAAAGCTATCAACATGAGCGGTACCAACGAATCCATTCTTTATTACGTTCGAAACAAAAATACCTGGCCTCAATGGCATCCTGCTTTTATGCAGGATTCAACCAATCGCAACAGGACACTGGTGATCACACCACGTTTGGATAATGATTCGGAGGTATTATACCATATGCAGCAACCTGGAAAAAGAGCATTGCTAAGTGGATGGAAACTTTATCACCATGCCTCCACGGATTCGATTACACTTCAATGGTATATGGATTTTCAATTGTCCTGGTATCCATGGCAAAAGTTCGGCAGTTTGCTTTACGAGGGTACCTATGGAAGGATGATGGAGCAGGGATTGAACAATTTGAAGAAACTTTCAAATAAATAGTACAGAAGGTAGAGGGATATTCATAGAAAGCGGTAATTTAAAGAAAGATTCTTCATTTAAACTGCTTTGTTTATGATTGAACACACTGCTATTCCAGGGAGGCATAGATATGTTTCCCTTCTAATCCTTTTTCAATGTTTTTCATTAATGGTATGGGCCCAGGTGCGTATCAGCGGTAAAGTAACTAACGAGGAAAATAAGGGTATCCCTGACATCTCTGTTACGGTGCGCAATACAACATTGGGAACCACAACAGATGCATCAGGGAATTATTCGATCCAGTCAAGTTTGAAGCCCGGGCTATACGAGCTTATTTTCTCCGGTGTTGGGTTTAAGGGCACTACCAAATCCATACAGGTGGGAAGCGACGGCACTTACACCGCTGATGCCCAGTTAGCCCAGGACTTTTTAAAGATGGATGAAGTAGTGGTGACCGGAACTTCTCAAGGAACTACTAGGCGCCAGTTAGGTAGTTATATAAGCACTGTAAAAGCTGACGAACTGACAAAGGGTGCCACGGGTAATGTGCTGGCTGCATTGCAGGGCAAAACCGCAGGGGCCCAGATTGTACAAAATAATGGAGATCCGGGAGGTGGGATTTCTGTCAGATTGAGAGGTATCAGCTCAATCAGCAGTTCCTCTGAACCCCTTTATATTGTTGATGGGATCATTGTGAACAATGCTACCACGAGGGTCACGAATACCTCGGGTAACTATGACGGGCAGAATTTTGTAGGAACCATTGGCCAAAACAGGCTGGCTGATATCAATCCTGCCGATATAGAAAGGATTGAAGTGTTGAATGGTGCTGCCGCGGCTGCCATTTATGGATCCAGGGCCAACGCAGGTGTGGTTCAAATATTTACCAAGCGCGGAAGTGCAGGTACACCGGTAGTCAGTTTTTCAACCAGCGTGATGCGCAATGAATTAAGGAAAAAAGTGCCTGTCAATAACTCGCCTGTGAAATTTGGCGGTTCACCTGATACATTTACACAGGACGTGATCACCTCTCCATTGCAAACCACCACCACTCCTGTAACCAGGTATGATTACCAGGATTACATATTCAGAAAGGGCATAGGTACTGACAACAATGTTTCAGTAAGCGGTGGCAGGGACAGAACAAAATATTACGTGTCAGGCTCCTATTTCTACAACCAGGGCATAGTAAGAAATACGGATTTCAAGCGATACAGCTTCAGGAGTAATCTTGACCAGGCTTTGAATGATAAGATCAGTTTTACTTTAGGACTGAATTATGTAAATAGCAGTTCCAATGAGAAGCCTGATGGCAACTCCTTCTTCTCACCACTGAATTCCATCAACATCATTGGTAACTTTCATGACATATTTACCAGGGATGCATTGGGTAATATCAAAGCAGTTGGTGAAAGGCAAAGAGTGAACCCGGTATCTGTGATAGAAGATATCAAGCAGCGGCAGGAAACCAATCGCATCCTGGCCAACGCCGGGTTAAAGATCAGGCCTTTCAGGAACTTTACCATTGACTATACAATGGGCATAGATAACTATACCCAGAATGGGAAAACATTTATTCCTCCGTTTGCCTATCCGGTAAACACAGGTTTTTATGGAGGAGGTATTAGTCTTGATCCTGCACAGAACGGGTATGCCAGTACTGCCACCAGTAATTATTTCCAGATCAACAATGAGTTGAATGGCACTTACAACATCGATATTACCAAAGACCTGGCTTCAACTACACAAGTTGGTTACTCTTTGCAGTATGAAAAGTCCACTTATTCGTTATTGCAGGGCAGGGGACTTGCACCGTTTGTAGAAACAGTAAATGGTGCCAGTACTTCACTGCCTTCAACGGATGCAAGGGGTGAGCTATCCATTTCGGGAGGATATGTGCAACAGAATTTTAAATACAAGAATCATTTGTTCTTAACCGGTGCTATCAGGGTAGACGGATCATCAGTATTTGGAGAAGATGAACGCAACCAGGTGTACCTGAAAGGAAGTGGAAGCTATTTGATATCAGGAACTGACATGTGGGCTAAATCCGGCATGAGTAAATGGTGGGATCTTTTAAAACTCAGGGTGGCATATGGCCAATCGGGTAATCTTACAGGCATTGGCGCCTATGACAGGTTTAATAGCTATTCCAGTATAGCCTTTTTAGGAAAGACCTCTTTCTTTTCCAGTTCTACACTTGCCAATACACACGTGAAGCCAGAGCGCCAACAAGAAACAGAGTTTGGAGTGGATATGGCGTTTATGAACAACCGTTTCGGGCTACAGTTCAATTATTACATCAAGAAAGTAAGTGATCTATTGATTAACAGGGTGATTGCACCCACTACAGGATTTTCCAACCTTCTTGACAACTTCGGCTCATTGGAGAATAAGGGATTTGAGGTGGTTGTGAATGTGGCACCCGTAAGAAAGACAGATGTGCATTGGGATATCACGGGTATTTTCAATCACAACCGTAATAAGGCAGTGAAGATTGGCCAGGCCCTGACCTTGCTAAGTACCAATGGAGGCGCACCTGTAGCTATCCTGGAAGGACAACCTATTGGCGTGTTTTATGGAACCTTCTTTGCTGTTGATAATAACGGCAATCAGATCAAAAATCCATCAGGCATACCCGTTACAGAAAGAGGAACTCAAAATTCTCCTTTGACATATACACCACAACGTGGTGCAGATGGCCTGCCATCAACAACAGGCACTGTTGTATTGAGGAAAGTAATTGGAGATCCTAACCCTGACTACACTGCAAGTCTTGTGAACGAGGTAGGGTATAAGAAGTTGAACTTAAGAGTACAACTGGATGCGGTGCAAGGCGTGGATGTATTTAACGCTGACTGGCGCACCAGGCAGGGTGTAGGAAATGGAAAGGTGGCAGAGCAAGAGCAAAGAGGTGAAATTCCAAGGGGCTATGTAATTGGCGTATATGGAATTGAAGAATGGCGGATAGATGATGGTTCTTTTGTAAAACTGAGAGAGGTATCACTGGGTTACTCTTTTGGCAAGATCAAAAATATCTTCCAGGATCTTAGTGTTTCCCTGAGTGGACGAAACCTTATTTCCTGGGATAACTACAAAGGATATGATCCTGAGGTAAATGCCGGTGGACAAAGCACTATTTTACGAGGCATTGATTTTGGTGCAGTGCCCATTCCACGTACATACAGTTTGGGTATTCAAGCCAAGTTTTAATCTTAAATCAATTGAACATGCTACATAAACAATCAACATATTTTTCTTTCGCAATACTGCTTGTGTCAGTATTGTCGATAACGGCTTGTAAAAAGGATTATGCCGACCCTTCCAGGGCTACGGAAGATAGGGTTCTTTCATCTCCCAGCGGTTTAACGGGTGTGGCAGTAGGCCTTCAGCGCACCTATTCACTGGGCAGGGCCAGTTCGTTATATAACATTGTTTCTATCAATGGCCTGGTGACCAAAGAGCTTGTATTGCTAAACCCCGGTAACCTGCCTGAATATCAATTGGCGCAGGGAGGTGC
>JAEZLJ010000094.1 GCA_023415275.1 Bacteroidota bacterium | reverse complement strand
CCATAGATATTCCAACGATATAAGGGTTGGGATATCCCTGGAATATCTATGGTAGGTATATGGCTGATGTATAATTTATGGCTAGGGGAAACGTACATTTTTCTATAGGACCGATTAGCTATGAGGTACATTCTCATTCGGGAAACAATGATTTTGCTTCTGAATAGCAGGTTAAATAGTTTTATTCAATGTTTATCCCTGTAATAAGCATCTATACTTCTCCCTACTGAAAGCAATGAGCAATTAAAGGCCAGTCTTATCTTTGCCGACCAACAAACTATTATAATGACTATTTCTTATAAATGGCTTAGTGAATATCTTCCAGTGACCATTGACCCTGAAAGGCTATCCAGGATACTGACCTCAGTAGGCCTGGAGGTAGAAAAAATGGAGCAGTTTGAAGAAGTGAAAGGCGGGTTGAAAGGTTTGGTGATCGGGGAAGTGCTTTCTTCAGAACCACATCCAAACGCAGATAAATTAAAGCTTACAAAAGTTAATACCGGCGCTGCGGAGCCATTGCAGATCGTTTGTGGGGCACCCAATGTAGCTGCAGGGCAAAAAGTAGTGGTGGCTACAGTAGGCACAACTATTTACCCTACAGCCGGTGATCCACTAACCATGAAAGTAGCCAAGATCAGGGGGGTGGAAAGCTATGGAATGATCTGTGCGGAAGATGAAATAGGCCTGGGAACCTCTCATGCCGGTATCATGGTATTACCACCTAACGCCAAAGTAGGCACCACCGCCGAAGAGTATTTTCAGCCATTTAGTGATATAATCTATGAAATTGGATTGACGCCGAACCGCATGGATGCCATGAGCCATTGGGGCGTGGCCCGCGATGTTTGCGCTTACTTGTCGCACCATGATAAAAAGGAGCTCAAACCCTTATTGCCAAAGAACAATTTTAAGGTTGATAACGACTCTTTGAAGATAGAGGTGTCCATTGAAAACAATAAGGCTTGTAAAAGATATTCCGGTGTGTGCATTTCTAATGTACAGGTGAAGGAATCACCGAAATGGCTGCAGGAAAGATTAAAAGCAATTGGGCTAAGACCAATTAACAACATAGTAGATATTACCAATTTCATTCAGCATGAAACAGGCCAACCCCTGCATGCCTTTGACTATGATAAAATAGCAGGACATAAGGTGGTGGTGAAAACCATGAGTGAAGGAAGTTCTTTTACTACTCTGGATGAAAAAGAAAGGAAGCTTCATGCTGAAGATCTTATGATCTGCGATGCAGGAACGCCTATGTGCATTGCCGGAGTGTTTGGAGGATTGCATAGCGGCGTGACCAAGGAAACAACTAACATCTTTTTGGAAAGTGCCTATTTTGACCCTGTATTTATCCGTAAGACCTCGTTTAGGCACGGTTTGCGAACTGACGCTGCCACCAGGTTTGAAAAAGGGATAGATATTTCCAATACAGTTAATGTAGTTAAAAGGGCTGCGATGCTGGTAAAGGAGATTGCCGGTGGTGAAATAGCTTCTAATGTCATTGATGTATATCCCGATCCACAGCCCCAATCGCAGGTCTCCATCAAGTATCATTATCTTAAAAAACTAAGTGGTAAGAATTATCACCCCGATACCGTTAAAAACATACTTCAAAGCCTGGGATTTACCGTGGAAAGAGACAGTATGGATACTTTGACAGTGGCGGTGCCCTATCATAAGCCCGATGTTTCCCTGCCCGCCGACCTGGTGGAGGAAGTATTGCGCATTGATGGCCTTGACAACATTGACATACCAACTACCATTAGCATCTCTCCTTCCATTGAAGAGAATTACCGCGGTGAGATATTAAAAGAAAAGATATCTAACGTATTAACAGGTTTGGGCTTTTCAGAGATACTAACCAATTCTATTACTAATGCCGCTTATTTTTCTGAAGAAGAATTAAAACAGGTAGTAAGGTTGTTAAATAATTTAAGTAGTGAACTGGATATCATGAGACCTTCCATGCTTCAAACCGCATTGGAAGTCATTTCATTTAATACCAACAGGAAGAACAATAACCTGCGCTTTTTTGAATTTGGTAAAACCTATTCTACCACAGGTGTTGGGCAATACAAGGAAGATGCACACCTGTCCTTATACCTGACAGGGCAACTGGGCGATACACAATGGAAGGAAGCCACCAGGCCTACAGACATCTATTACCTGAAAGGTGTAGTCAGCTCTGTTCTCAATACATTGGGTATTAAAACTGATTCTTTTGAAAGTGTAGATAGTAAAGAACTGGAGACGGGCATAGCTGCTTTTTTCAATGGTCAAAAAATTGCCGAATTGGGAAAGGTGCGTAATGAACTACTCGCAAAATTTGATGTGAAGCAGCCGGTATACTTTGCCGACCTGTATTGGGATGCCATCATTGCACAAGGCAATAAAAAAGTTCAGTTCAAAGAGATCAGCCGTTATCCTTCGGTAGAAAGAGACCTTGCCATTGTGGTACCAAAAGCCATGAAGTACAAAGAGATAAGCGAACAACTATCCAGGCTACGACTGAACAAATTGCAACAGGTTCGTTTATTTGATGTATTTGAGAGTGAAAAATTAGGTAAAGACAAAAAGTCAATGGCTATCAACCTGACCTTCATGGACGAAGAAAAAACATTGACGGATAAAGAAATTGATAGCTGGATGAGCAAGATCATGACTACCTTAGAGAAAGAGCTAAACGCAGAGGTAAGAAAATAAATTTCCATCCATGACCGTTGATCAGCAATTCACCCTCCTTAATGAAAAGTTGCAGCAGTTGCTGAAACAATACAGCCGTTTGCAAAAAGAGAATGAACGGTTGAAGGGTGAGCTATCCATGTCTAAAGAAAAGGAATCTTTAGCCGCACAGAAGATGGACGAAATGCAGCAACAGATCACTATTCTTAAAGTGGCTTCAGGTGAATTGTCTGAAAAGGATAAGAAGGATTTTGAAAAGAAAATAAACCAGTATATCAGGGAAGTGGATAAATGCATCTCCTTCCTGAGTCAATAAATCAACAGATCTTATCCATTTTCAACAAACAAAGGAAATGGATAAGTGCCAAACATTGAATCATGAGCGAAGAATTGATCCCTTTGAATTTGCTTATCGGCGACCGCACCTACAGGGTGCGGGTGCAGCCAAAAGATGAGGAAGTGGTGCGCAAGACCATAAAGACGATCAATGACAAAATGCTGGAGTTCAAAACACATTTTGCCGGAAAGGATATGCAGGATTATATCGCCATGGTACTGGTATGGTTTGCCACGGAACAAAATGCCTCTATTTCCAATGTGGTAAACATGGATAATGTGAGTAGCAGGTTACAAACGCTGGAGAAAATGATAGATAGCTACATAGAGCTTAACGAATAATAAGAAAGCCGCCCTTGGGCGGCTTTCTTATTTTATTTATTGGAAGGGATATTATAACACCTCGCTTAACTTTTTCTCCAGCTTATCGCCATTCAGGTTTTTAGCAATGATCTTGCCCTGCGGATCTATAAGCAGGTTTTGAGGAATGGCCCTGATGCCATATTGTTTAGCTACTTCATTGTCCCAGAACTTCAGGTCACTTACATGATTCCAAGCAAGGCCATCATCGTGTATGGCTTTCATCCACTTATCTTTTGCATTAGGGCGATCGAGAGAAACACCCAGCACAGTAAAGTTTTTGTCTTTAAACTTATTAAAAGTTCTTACTACGTTAGGATTTTCTGCACGGCATGGTCCACACCAGCTGGCCCAGAAATCAACCAACACGTACTTTCCTTTAAATGAAGAAAGCGATACCGGTTGACCAAGGGTGTCATTTTGAGTGAAATCCATAGCATATGCACCTACGGCTGTTTTCTTGGCAATGTCTATCAGGTCTTTTAATGATTTGGCAGCTGTTCTTTCTTTCTGGTTGGCAGGCAGGGCATTGAATAATGGCTCTACTTTAGCAGCATCTATATCCCAACCAGCATATTGCTGTAAGGCATATAATGCCAAAGGCGAGGTTGGATGCTGATGTAAAAAAGTACCAAATACCTTTTCCTTCATCTGGTCGTCCACTTCATTCATCTTTTCTTCCAGCCTGGACATTTCTGCTTTATCATTAGCCTTTTTAGCTACTCCGTATGCTTCGTACAACTTGTCCAGGGCAGGCCTGAACTCTTCCTGGGCCAATTGGAGCTTTTCCAGGTCGGCCTGACCACTTGATCCAGAAACCTTATTGTTCTTGATGGAATCTTTGGCTTTGATCTCAATTTTACCAGGCTCCAGGAATAAGCTCATCCCCTGCTGTTTTGCCCTTTCTTCACCAGGTTGCTTTTCATATTTTACAGTCAGCATTGCCACAGTAGGCTCACTAACTGTACCCTTAAATGAAAACTCACCATCTTTTATAACTGCGCTATCTCTTGTATAATTATCTCCATCACGGTACCCAAAAAACACCTTATCAACCGGCTTAAAGGATTCTAATTTTCCTTTAACCTTAAACTCCTTGGCGGGAGCTTGTGCAAAAGCCGTGGCAGGTATTAAAAACAATAAGAAGAGTTTCTTCATTTTAAATTATTTATAAATGCAAGTTTAAAAAAATGATCAGACAATCGATCACCGTTTATCCATAAAGGTTTGTTAGTACTTTAAATAGTGCCGGTTTTGTATCTTCGCCATCTGCCACTAAAAAGCGGTATGACAACTTATTATACATATATCAACCACCAAATTATTAAAACCCTGAGAAATGGACCTCAATATAATTACAATCATCATAGCTGTAGTAGCCCTAGTGGCTGGTATTATAGCGGGTAAATTCATATTTGCCCAGGACACACGCAAGAAGATAGATGAAGCTGAATTACAAGCACAGTCACTGCTAAAGGAAGCCCAGTTAAAAGCTGACACGTATAAGAAAGAGAGAGAACTGGAAGCCAAGGAAAGGTTCGTTCACCTGAAGTCCGAGCATGAAAAGGAAGTGATGGAACGCAATCGCAAAGTGGTGGAGGGTGAGAACAGGATCAAGCAAAAAGAGCTTACCCTGAATCAAAAAACGGAACACCTGGAGCGCCAGATCAAAGAGAATGATGCCATCAAACAAAACCTGAACCGCCAGATAGAAGTGGTCAATACCCGCCAGGCCGAACTGGAGAAACACCAGGAAGAACACACCCGCAGGCTTGAAAAGATCTCCGGCCTTACCGCTGAAGAAGCCAAATCGCAGCTGGTGGAAAGCCTGAAGCAGGAAGCGCATTCCCAGGCACTGGGTCTGCAACAGGAGATCATTGATGAGGCCAAGCAAAAGGCTAATAAAGAAGCCCGTAAGATCATTATACAAAGCATCCAGAGAACAGCTTCTGAGCAGGCTATTGAAAATGCCATTACAGTTTTCAACCTGGAGAGTGATGAAATAAAGGGCCAGATCATTGGACGGGAAGGAAGGAATATCAGGGCCATTGAAGCTGCTACCGGTGTAGACCTGATAGTAGATGATACCCCTGAGGCCATAGTCCTCTCCTGCTTCGACCCATTACGCCGGGAGATTGCGCGGCTAAGCTTGCAAAGACTGGTATCTGATGGCCGTATTCACCCTGCCCGTATTGAAGAAGTAGTAGAAAAGACCCGTCGCCAACTGGAAGAGCAGGTAATGGAGATCGGGGAAAGAACAGTGATTGAATTAGGTATACATGGATTGCATAAAGAACTGATCCGCATCGTAGGTAAAATGCGTTTCCGCTCCTCCTACGGTCAAAACCTGCTGATGCACAGCCGCGAGGTGGCCAACCTTTGTGCAGTAATGGCCTCTGAATTAGGACTGAACCCTAAACTGGCTAAAAGAGCGGGATTATTGCACGATATAGGCAAGGTACCTGATGAAGAAACAGAGTTGAGCCATGCCCTGCTGGGAGCCAAGCTGGCTGAAAAGTATGGTGAGAATCCGGCCATTGTCAATGCCATAGGCGCTCACCACGATGAAATGGAGATGCAATATGTGATTTCCCCCATCGTCCAGGCTTGCGACTCTATCAGTGGCGCCCGCCCGGGTGCCCGTAGGGAGATCATGCAGCAATACCTGCAAAGGATCAAAGAACTGGAAAACCTGGCCCAGGCTTATAACGGCGTAGAAAAAGCCTATGCTATCCAGGCAGGCCGTGAACTGAGGGTGATTGTGGAAGCTGATAAGGTGTCTGACCAGGATAGTGAGAAGCTGTCTTTCGAGATCGCACAGAAGATACAAACAGAAATGACTTATCCAGGTCAGATCAAGGTAACAGTGATCAGGGAAAAAAGAGCGGTAAACGTAGCCAGGTAGTTATTCATTAAAGAGATAAAAGTTAAAACTGGGCCTGCCAATAAGCAATTGAGCCCAGTTTTTTATTTTTTACTTTCCTGTTTTGACATTTCTCCCTTACCTTTGCCTCCCGAATTTTTCGGGATTTAAAATTTTGAGTTATGAACGCTGCAATTGCCTACGTACACGAACAATTAACAGGCAAAAAGGAATTTCCTAAGTTTAAAGCCGGTGATAATGTTACCGTAAATTATAAGATCATTGAAGGTAATAAAGAAAGGATCCAGTCCTTCCGTGGTGATGTGATCAAGCTTCAGGGTGAAGGTGCCACCGCTACTTTTACTGTACGTAAGATCTCCGACGGCGTGGGTGTTGAAAGGTTATTTCCTTTCTTCTCTCCAAACATTGACTCAATAGTTCTGAATAAATCAGGTCGCGTTCGTCGTGCCAAATTGTTCTACCAGCGTGGAAGAAGTGGTAAGAGCGCAAGGATCCAGGAAAAGAAAAGAGCGATTGAGACAGCATAAATCGTTAATATTTTTAAAAAAGCGGAAGTCAAACCTTCCGCTTTTTTATTGCATTAAATGTTTAGCTACCTTGCTGTCAGCTTTATTTCTAATACCTTTGTATTCTTAATTCTTCATTTAATAAATCCATTTTATGGGCCCTCTAGGTTTTAATGAAATCCTGATCATCCTATTGATCGTGTTGTTATTGTTTGGCGGTAAGAAAATTCCTGAGCTGATGCGTGGATTGGGACGTGGCATGCGTGAATTCAACGATGCAAAGAACAATGTACGTCGTGAAATAGAAGAAGGTATGTCTGAAAAGGAACGCACGGCCAACACAACAGCCAGCACTCCATCTAATTCTTCCCAATCTTAATTTTTCACCCTTAACCATTCCAAGGCAAGGTTTAGGTGATCAATTATCAATCTATTGAAGAGTATCAGGACCAATTAAGAAATGGTCTGACTTCTTGTAAACAGGCAGTGCAGCACTGCCTGTTTTTAATTGACCAGTTCAAAGAACTTAATGCATTTATTGAGGTGTATGCTGAAGAAGCATTACAAAGAGCCGAGTTGCTTGACTCCCAACCTACAAAAGGAAAGTTACATGGGGTAGTGATTGGTTTAAAGGATAATATCTGCTATAAAGATCATAAGGTTTCTGCTGCTTCCCGAATACTCGAAGGTTTTACATCTCTTTATTCTGCTACAGCGGTAGAACGCCTATTGGCTGAAGGAGCGATCATCATTGGCAGGCAAAACTGCGATGAATTTGGCATGGGTTCTACTAATGAGAACTCAGCCTATGGTCCTACCCTGCACCCGGATGATATGGGCCGTGTTCCAGGCGGATCATCGGGCGGTAGCGCGGTAGCCGTAAAAAAGGGAATGTGCATGGCTTCGTTGGGCAGCGATACTGGAGGTTCCGTCAGACTTCCTGCAGATTATTGCGGAGTAGTAGGACTGAAGCCAGGTTATGGAACGGTGTCCAGGCATGGGCTAATAGCTTATGGTTCTTCATTTGACCAGATAGGTATACTAGCAAATACTGTAGCAGATGCTGCAAGGATCCTGGAAGTAATAGCCGGCCCGGATGATTTTGACAGTACTGCCAGTCCAATTAAACACGTTACTTCGGACCTTTCAAAGCAGGAAGGTAAGTTCAGGATCGCCTACTTTCCTGAATGGATAGAGCATAGTTCCATTGATCCGGAAATATCTCTGCAAATCAGTAGTTATATTGAAAAGCTAAAGGATATGGGCCACGAAGTAAGTCCTGTTCCTTTTGACCTTACAGAGTATATAGTGCCTACCTATTATATACTAACCACCGCTGAAGCTTCTTCCAATTTATCAAGATATGACGGCATCAGGTATGGGAAATCGACGGGTGAAACCGAAGACCTTGCCAGTTTTTACCGATCTAACCGGGCCCAGGGATTCGGTAAGGAGGTCAAGCGCCGCATTATGCTGGGTACTTTTGTGTTGAGTTCAGGATATTATGATGCCTATTTTACCAAAGCTCAGCAGGTAAGGCAACGATTATTTCAGCAAACCAAGCTGATTTTCAAGGAGTTTGACTTTTTGATCGCTCCCAATGCTCCAGGCATTGCTCCATTGCTGGGGGATAAAAACAAGGATCCTTTGGCTATGTATATGGGCGATATCTTTACAGTTTTTGCTAATCTTACTGGGATTCCTGCCATCAGTTTACCAGTTTTTAAACATTCCTCTAACCTTCCTTTTGGATTACAGGTAGCTGCGGGTGGTCAGAATGAGGTATCTTTGCTACGCTTTACGCATCATCTGATGCAACAATAAAGGCGAGTAAGGAAACCGTGCGATTTGACTCATCCTGTAAAATTTTGTGATGAACAAACTTTTATTGTTGGCTACCATTCTTCTCATGAGCCTTACTATTAAGAGCCGTGGTGCCATACATTCTCTCTCAACCGAAATTAAAAGATCGATAGCTGATCACAAGGATTCCACAATCAAGGACCAGGCTATTAATGATCCTAAGAATGCTTTTAAGAACCTGTTTGAAACAGAAAGCGGCACTGGTATCAATATTACCAGGCTCAATCCTAAAGCTGTCAGCTTTGTGCAGGATTATATGGAAGATAATGGAGACCGCCTCAACAGGATGAAATCCTGGGGCAAGCCTTATTTTGATATGATCGGCTCTGTATTCTCTGAAAAGGGTTTGCCAATTGAGCTAAAGTACCTTTCTGTGATCGAATCAGATCTGAAATCATCAGCTACTTCCTGGGCGGGTGCCGTGGGTCCCTGGCAATTTATGCCGCAGACAGCTAAGGATTATGGGTTGAAGATCACCCGTAATAAAGATGAACGCAGGGATTATTACAAGAGTACCAATGCTGCAGCCAAATATCTTTCAGATCTGTATGATATTTACAATGATTGGTTACTGGTAGTGGCTGCTTATAATTGCGGGGCCGGGAACGTCAACTCTGCTATCAGAAGAAGTGGAAGCCATGACTTTTGGGAACTGCAATATTACCTGCCTGCAGAATCGAGAAACCATGTAAAGAAATTCATTGCCACCCATTACATTATGGAAGGCGATGGAGGCATGACCACGATCACAAAGAAGGAAAGGGAAAATTTAACTCCAGAAGAAGTAGTTACAGACCCTACAGCTTCAGTGACCAAGATAAGTGGTAAATACACTGCCTTTGCTATTAGTGATGGCATAGGCATGAACATTACCGATTTTAATAAGCTAAATCCCAACTTTGATAAATCGATAGCAGCCAATGGCAGCTATGAGCTACGCTTACCTGCAGATAAGACAACTACCTTCCAACAGAATAAGGCACAGATACTGGAACAATCAGTCCGCATGATGTTGGCAGGCTCTATAAGGTAAAGATTGGTGAAATATAAAATATCAAGAATGCAGGACATAGGTTCCTGCATTTTTTATTCGTGGCTTTCTATTGAAGATAAAACTGTTTCAATAGCCGCTGCCTTTAACAGGCATTCTTCCCATTCCTTTTCAGGATCACTGTAGTAAGTGATCCCGGACCCTACCTGGTAAGAAAGGTATTTTTCAGTAGAATTATACATTATGCTTCGTATCACTACATTAAAATCAAAGTCTCCCTGGGGATTAAAATATCCTATTGAACCCGAAAAGATTCCACGGCTTTGGTTTTCATAAGTATCGATAAGCTGCATGACCTTGTGCTTGGGAGCACCTGTCATGGAGCCCATAGGAAAACATGCCTGTAATATTTGAGAAAAGGATACTTTAGGTTGCAATACGCCACTAATGGTGGAGATCATTTGATGTACCTGCGGAAAAGAATAAATGCCAAAAAGTTCATCTACCCTCACTGAGTTCTTCTCACAGATCCTGGAGAGATCATTTCGAACCAGGTCGACCACCATAACATTCTCTGATTGATCTTTCTGGCTTGCTTTCAATTCTTCTAATAATGCTTGATCTTTTTCTTCATTGGACAAGTTTCTTTTGATGGTTCCTTTAATGGGTTGTGACAGGAGCTTATTACCTGATTTTTGTAAGAAACGCTCTGGGCTGGCACACAAAAGGTACTTATCATTTAACCTGTAAAACGCTGAAAAAGGATTTGGCGATACCTCCATCAATTTTTGATAAACACTAAATGGGTCCAGTGTGCAACTTTCTGCATAGAATTCCTGGCAAAAATTGATCTCATAACAATCTCCTTTTAAGATATGATCCTGCAGCATCCTTACAGTATCAATATATTCTTCCTTTGTTAAAGATTGTTCTATCTGTGGTGCCAATATAGGTCCAGGCACGAACGCTTCTGTCTTAGTGATGGCCTCATAAACAGAGCGGGGATCATCTGCATAGATACTGATGACATTTGACCTGAGTATGATGATTAGCCTGGGTATGAAGAAGTAAACTTCGGGAAAACCTATTCGGGTAGTTTTAATAGTGGTGAAATGATGTAAAGCATTTTTCAGCTCATAAGATAAATGGCCAAATATCCAGCTCGGATTAGTATTCAGAAAATCATCCAAGCCATTTAAATCGGTAGAAGAAAAATAATCAACCTGCCCCGCAGCCAGGAGGCATTCATATTGATGTGATTCATCAGCATATTGCTGGTTGTCCAGGAAACAAAAAATGTTGAACTGGCGGGCCCAGCTCAACATTTTTTTCTTTACTTGAACTACATCACCAATGGGAAAGGTGGAGTTGTTCAGTGTACTTGTTTTATGGTATAAAATTAAAAGTCGTCGTCTTCGTCATCAAAGCTTTCTGAATCATTGAAAAGATCCAGGTCTTTGAAATCATCAGTGTCCTCTACCTTAAAGTCTTCCTCTTCATCAGCCTTAGAATCACCCTTGCCTTTACGGGATTTAGGCAGATCAAATTCTTCAAAGTCGGGGTCCCAATCATCATCATCTTCGCCCTCGCCATCTAAGTCGTCATCCTCATCGTCATCGTCGTCATCATCGCTACTTTTCTTTGAAGATTTCTTGGGTGCTACATCCTCATCATCCAGGTCCTCATCATCTTCTACTTTCTTTGATTTAGATGGACGGCCTTTTGCCTGTGCGATTATCGTTTCTATCAAGGTTTCTGAGGTAATCTCCTCGGTTAAAATAACTGCCATAACATAATTTGATTGCGCTGTAAAATTTGGGTTAAGATTTTAAACCGCCAAATTTTGAAAAAAGTTTTTTTACCTATGAAATATAGCTCAATAAAGTTTAACTATCTGGTCTCTTCCAGGCCCATTGGAAATATAATGAACCTTAGCCTGCAAATTGTTATTAATAAAATCTATATAGTTATGCATTTCAGCAGGTAAGTCATTCACCAACTTGATACGAGAAGAATCCACTTTCCAACCTTTGAAGGTCTGGTAATTAGGTTCTATTTTACATTGTGTCATTTGAAAAGGCACCTGTTGGGTCTCTTTTCCATTAACAAGATAAGAAGTACAAATATTCAGGTCATCAAAAGCATCAAGCACATCAGCTTTTGTCATCACAATCTGTGTCACACCATTTAACATGCAGGCATAATTCAGGGCTACCAGGTCCATCCATCCACAACGGCGTGGCCTGCCAGTGGTAGCGCCAAATTCATGACCGATCTTACGCAGTTTTTCTCCTGTTTCGTCTTCCAATTCAGTAGGGAAAGGCCCGCTTCCTACACGTGTGCAGTAGGCTTTGCTTACGCCAATGACTTCTCCTATCTTTTGAGGTGCCACACCAAGACCATTGCAAACACCTGCAGAAATGGTATTGGAAGAAGTAACAAATGGGAAGGTTCCAAAATCGATATCCAGCATACTTCCCTGGGCGCCTTCAGCTAAAACTTTTTTGCCTTTGGTAAGATGATCATTGATAAAATATTCTCCATTTACAATATTCAATGTCTTAAGAAATTCAACAGCATCAAAGAACTCTTCTTCCCATGCAGAAATATCTTCATTGAAATTGTAATTATCCAATAGCTTCTGATGCTTCAGTCTTAATTTAATATAGGAAGTAGTAAAGCTTTTATGCAACAGATCTCCTACTCTAAGTCCATTTCTGCCTGTTTTATCCATATAGGCGGGACCAATACCTTTTAAGGTAGAGCCTATTTTGTCATTACCTTTTGATAATTCCGCAGCTTTATCCAGGGCCCGATGTGTAGGCAGAATGACATGTGTCCGTTCTGATATAAAAAGATTTTGTTTTACATCTACACCAAAGGAGGCTACGGTTTCACATTCCTTCCTAAGGGTAACAGGGTCAAGGACCACACCATTTCCTATCAGGTTGATGGTGCCCTGGTGAAATACACCGGAAGGTATCTGGTGAAGTACAACCTTTTTATTTTCTTCCCCTACATAAAGCGTATGTCCGGCGTTAGGGCCTCCCTGGAAACGGGCAATGATATCATATTTAGAAGCAAAATAGTCAACTATTTTACCCTTACCCTCATCACCCCACTGAAGACCAAGTATTACATCAACCATAAAATATTTTATATAAATACGAAAGCGAGGCAAAAGTAAATGAACAGTCCTAATAGGGAAAATAAAAAAACCCTTCACGAAGAAGGGCTTTAATACAAGCGTTAAATTATCTACAAGATAATCATGGAAACATAATGTTTTGCACTTGCAGTTCATTCAATAAATTATCACCCATTTTCCATTTCATATCTATCTACCTTTTGTATTCCAGGTAATTTTAATAACCGCTGGGCCAATTCATCCAGCTCCTCCTTATCATGCACATATATCCTGATATTTCCTTCAAACAAGCCTTCCTTAGCTTCAATAGTCAAGGCATTGATATTGAGCCGCAATTCACCTGAGATCAAATTGGTGATCTTATTAACAACCCCCACATCATCCAGGCCAATGATCTTTAAACCGGTAAGGAAAGAAATCTCCTTATTCTTTGCCCATTTTGTTTTTACAATCCGGTGCCCATAATTAGACATTAGTTTGGCCGCATTGGGGCAGTTCGTACGATGGATGGTCAACCCTTTACCTGTGGTCACAAATCCAAATACATCATCCCCGGGAATGGGTTTACAGCAATTGGCCAGGTTATACATGATCCGGTCACCACTTTCACCAAATATGATGAGTTCTGATTCCTTTTTAGGAATATGGGGCTGGTATTCCGGCTTTGGTTCAAGTATTCTTAAAGGTTTTGGCGCTTCCAACCTGTCGCCTATCACTTTAAATTCTTTAAGCTCCTTGAGATCGATGGCTTTGACAGCAACCTGGTAATAAAGGTCAAGAGGAGCCGTTAATTTGTAATAGCCTACCAATTCATCGATATTATGTGAGTTCATGGCCACTCCCAATCCTTCCAGTTTACGCTGAACAGTATATTTACCTTCATCTGCTACCGCCTTTTTCTCTTCCTTCAAAGAATCCTTGATCTTGGTACGGGCCTTAGCAGTAACTACAAAATTTAACCAATCCTCTGATGGCTTTTGTTTATTGGAGGTTATGATCTCCACCTGGTCACCGCTTCGCAATTTATGGCTGATAGGTACCAATTTATGATTCACCTTGGCCCCTATACATTTTACACCCACTTCACTATGTACCGCAAATGCAAAATCTAAAGCTGTAGCACCTACAGGTAACATTTTCACATCACCTTTCGGGGTATATATATAAATTTCCTCTGCCAGGAAGCTCCTTTTGAAATCATGCAAAAAGTCAACTGAATCCACCTCCTGGTTGGCAATAACTTCACGTATCTGGCTTAACCATTGATCGAAACGGTTTTCATCGTTGGCACCCTCCTTATACTTCCAGTGTGCTGCCAAACCTTTCTCTGCAATTTCATTCATGCGCTTGGTGCGTATCTGCACTTCCACCCACTTTCCCTGGGGGCCCATCACAGTCGTATGCAAGGCTTCATAGCCATTGCTCTTTGGATTACTCAGCCAGTCTCTTAATCTTTCAGGGGAAGGAGTGTATTCATCCGTGATCATTGAATACACTTTCCAACAATCTTCCTTTTCTTTTTCAGGCGGTGAATTAACGATGATGCGTATGGCAAAAAGATCATATACCTCCTCGAAGGATACGCCCTTCTTTTTCATTTTATTCCAGATGGAATGAATGCTCTTTGGCCTGCCATAGATTTCGAAATCTACTCCCGCCCTGGCCAGTTTATCTTGTAAGGGCTTGATAAATTCATTGATATACCTTGTTCGCTCCCTCCGGGTCTCTGCCAGCTTGCGTGCAATTTCTTTATAAGTGCCTGGCTCCAGGTATTTCATGGCCAGGTCTTCCATTTCAGTCTTTATATTATAAAGCCCCATCCTGTGAGCCAGTGGTGCATATACATAAACGGTCTCAGAAGAAATCTTTAATTGTTTTTCAGGTTTCATGCTGTCCATGGTCCTCATATTATGTAGGCGGTCAGCCAACTTAATGAGGATCACCCTGGGATCATCTGTCAGTGTTAAGAGTATCTTCCTGAAGTTCTCAGCCTGCTGGGAGGCATTTACATCAATAACATTAGAAATCTTTGTCAATCCATCAACGATCTTAGCAATCTCTCCCCCAAATTCTTTCTGAACATCCTCCAGGCTGATATCAGTGTCCTCAACAGTATCGTGCAGCAGTGAACAGATGGTAGAACGCACACCCAACCCTATTTCTTCCACCACGATCCTGGCCACTGCTAAAGGATGAAGAATATATGGTTCTCCACTTTTGCGGCGCATGGTTTTATGGGCATCGGCAGCCATTTCAAAAGCATGCCTGATCAATTTACGATCTCCAGGCTTGATACGGGATTTCAGCGCTCGCAACAGGGCACGGTACTCCCTCAGGATCAGCTTTTTTTCCTGCTCATCATTCAGGTTATATTTAGGTATCTGGGCAACGGTTTCCATGAATCACGAATTTACTGCATAATAGCTGCACTTAGCATTTATAAACATGAGGCCACACCTGTTTGCAGTAGCTTACTGAAAGGTTTTTAACGATTTCTTTTACTACCCTTTGCGAGGATTAATTGCTTTAATTAGGTTTAAATTAATTGAAACCCTTACTTTTGCACCCCTGTTTAAGAAGAACGGTCCCTGATCACTTCTTTTACACTGAGGCGGGTGTGGCGAAATTGGTAGACGTATCAGACTTAGGATCTGACGCCGCGAGGCATGGGGGTTCGAGTCCCTCCACCCGCACCAAAGTACAACCAATGCTCAATGTTCAACAATCCCTATTCAATGTTCCTCGCTGAACATTGTTCGTTGAACATTGAGCATTGCACATTTGATATTAAAATTGAATCATGGCTACAGTAACACAACAAGAAGTTGCCCCCTTACACAAACAATTCAGCATTACCATCAATAAGGAAGACTATCTGCCTCAATTTGAGAAGTCTTTAAAAGAATACAGCAAGAAAGCCAATATTCCGGGCTTTAGAAAAGGAATGGTGCCTGCCGGTCTGATCAAAAAAATGTATGGTACCTCTTTATTCACCGATGAAGTGCTAAAGACGGTTGACAAGGAAGTGTTCAAATTCATCGAAGAAGAAAAACTTGACATTTTCGCCCAACCACTTCCAGTTGACATGAACCTTGGCCAGTTGGATGTGAACAATCCAAATAACTACACCTTCACCTTCGAAGTAGGCATGAAGCCAGGATTCCAGCTTCCTGATCTTTCCAAAGAGCAGGTAAAACGTTATAAGGTAAATGTAACGGACGAAATGCTGAATGAAGAGATAGAGCGCCTGAGGACCCGCTATGGCAATATGACTGAACCTGAAACCGTGAGCGGAGATGAGAATGTGCTGAATGTGACCTTTATTGAAACAGATGCTGCTGGAAATGAAATTGAAGGCGGAATTAAAAAAGATAATTCCTTATTAGTAAAATATTTCACAGAGGCCTATCGCCCCGGTTTAATGGGTAAAAAAAAGGATGATACCATCCAGATCAACTTGAAAGATGCCTTTGATACCAAGGAAAGAGAATGGGTGTTGAATGACCTCGGTCTTGATAGCGCTACTGATAAGCATTTTAAATTACTGATCACCAAGGTTGGCCATGTTGAGCCAAGGGAATTGAATGAAGAATTCTTTACCCAGTTATTTCCTAACGAAGAAGTAAAAACTGAAGAGCAGTTCCGTGAGCGCATCAGGCTGGAATTGCAAAAGCAATGGGATGCAGAAAGCCGCAATCAATTGCACCATTCCCTGTATCATGTATTATTGGAGCACACCAATATTGACTTCCCTGCAGATTTTCTAAAACGCTGGATCAAATCTCAAGGAGAGCAAGGCCAGGTAAAAACTGACGAGGAAGTAGAACATGAGTTCCCTTCTTTTCTCAATCAATTAAAGTGGACCCTGATCACTGATAAATTAGTACAGGAAAATGGCATCCAGGTAAGCCAAGACGATCTGCGCCAGTTTGCCAAAGATCAATTACTGGGTTATATGGGTACTTCCACACTTGATGAAGAGCAGCAATGGGTAAGAGATTATATAGACAGGATGATGAAAGACAGGAAGTATGTAGAGGATAGCTATAACCGCCTGCAAACCCAGAAAATATTTGACTGGGCCGAAACAAAGATCAATGCTGTGGAAACACCAGTTAGCAGGGAAGAATTCATTCATATGAATGAAGAACACCAGCACCACCATCATTAGTCGCTACGTAATGTTCATATAATGAAAAGGAGAATTGAGCAATCAGTTCTCCTTTTTTATTAGCATGTCAGGTCAAAATGAGTGCAGCCGTTACCAGGCCGCAAAAAAGGATGACAAAAGCAATCAATATCTCCAAAAGGCCTACAAAAAACTCCTTTTGGACCTTTTCAAAAAGCCTATCATCAAGATACCACAATAGGGCAAAGGCCAGTACAACAGGAATTATGATCAACAGGTAGGCGACAATTGGCATAAAGGAGGTCAAGATAATTCATTCAGAGGTTCATGCCTGCAAATCCCTACTATTCTTTATTACCGGTACCGAGTCCGTTTCAATGCCATGTAAAAAGAGCAGGTGGCAAAATGTCGTGTTTTTGGGCAAGCACGGTATTTGATACCACACAAACCATTAAATTGCTTAAAATCTAATCAAAGACGATATGAGTTTCAATTCAGAATTTGAAAAATATGCCGTGAAGCACAGGGGAATGTCGAGCAATACACTGGACAGCTACGGCAAATATTTGGTAACAGCTCTTACTCCAAATATCATCGAAGAAAGGCCTATGAACGTGGCTGTCATGGATGTTTACAGCCGACTGATGATGGACCGCATCATTTTCCTGGGCTATCCTATCAATGATGAAGTGGCCAACATCATTACCGCACAGCTATTATTCCTCGATTCTTCCGACAGGACCAGGGATATCAATATGTATATCAATTCTCCGGGTGGTAGCGTTTATGCAGGCCTTGGAGTGTACGACACCATGCAATATGTTTCTCCTGATGTAGCCACTATATGTATTGGTATGGCCGCATCCATGGGTAGTGTATTGCTGGCAGCAGGCACACATGGTAAAAGAGCTGCTCTTAAGCACGCTCGCATCATGATGCATCAGCCTAGTGGCGCTATTGGCGGGCAGGCTACTGATATCGAAGTGACTGTGAAGGAGATACGTAAACTTAAACGAGAATTGTATGAAATCGTTTGCACCCATTCCAATCAAAGCATGGAACGCGTGGAAACTGACTTTGACCGCGATTATTGGATGACAGCCCCCGAAGCCAAGGAATATGGCCTGGTGGACGAAGTGCTGCTGGTAAACCCCCGGAAGGAAAAGAAATCAGAAACTAAATAATTCATTGATAAAAAGAACAAAAGATGAGTTTTAAGAATCAATATAACTATTGGAGCAGGATGCAGCCCCAACCCGATCCCAATACGCCTGGCACACCTGGCGAACCAGATGAAGAAGAAAAAGAAGAAAGAGCCGAGGTAGATACCCGCATGCTTTACAAGAGATTGGAGAAATATTTCTTTGAAACCCGCGCCATTTATCTCTGGGGTGTAGTGGACGATAAGTCAGCAAAGGACGTAGTCACCAAACTATTACTCCTGGAAGCCGATAATCCTGGTAAAGAGATCAAGTTTTTTATTAGCAGCCCAGGCGGCTCGGTTACCAGTGGAATGGTGATCTACGATACCATGAAGCTGATCAAATCACCTGTAAGCACTATTTGCATGGGCCTCGCAGCTTCCATGGGAAGTATTCTTCTGAGTGCCGGTGAAAAAGGCAAACGCTTTATTTTCCCGCACGGTGAGGTTATGATACACCAACCTTCCCTGGGCGGACACATCCAGGGTGTGAGCGCAGATATGGAGATCCATGCTGAACAAATCTTGCGGACAAAAGAAATGGGTGCCCGTATACTGGCTGACAATACCGGTCAAACCATTGAGCGTATACGAAAAGATTTTGAAAGGGATTATTGGATGGATGCACAGAAATCTATTGAGTATGGCATCGTAGACCAGATCCTTGATAAAATGTACTAATACTCACATTTGACAATATTTCCACTTAGCCCTGCCCCAATGGCAGGGTTTTATTATCAATCATTTCCAATTAAGACACAGTTTAGTGTATTAAGTTGCTGAAAACCAGCCAGGCTATCAAGGTTTTCAACTTGAAGTAAGGCAAATTCAACCATCAGAATATCGCCTTCCCCTAATTGTTTCTTATAATTTGAATGAATAAAGCCCCGCTCCTACATGTTTTTTCTATTTTTGTAGGTTCAAATGCAGCTTTATTCAAATTAAAGCGTTCTATTAATACGAGAAATAACTAAATGGCAAAGAATATTTTACATTGTTCGTTTTGTGGCCGGAGCCGTGATGAGGTCAAGATCTTGATTGCAGGCCAGGAAGGACACATTTGCGAAAACTGCGTGGAACATGCCCGGGAGATCATAGACCAGGAATTAATGGTTCGTGATGATAAATCTGCGGGTGGTTCTGCCTTTAAGCTAACCGTAAAGAAACCCATCGAAGTCAAGAAGTTCCTGGATGAGTATGTGATCGGCCAGGACGAGGCTAAAAAAGTATTGGCAGTAGCCGTTTACAATCACTACAAACGCCTTCAATACAAAACATCCGACACCATCAAGGACGAGATAGAAATTGAAAAGAGTAATATCGTCATGGTGGGTGAAACAGGTACGGGTAAAACATTACTGGCAAAAACAATTGCCAAATTGCTCAACGTTCCTTTTACCATTGTTGATGCTACTGTGTTTACTGAAGCTGGTTATGTAGGTGAAGATGTGGAAAGCATCCTTACCCGATTACTCCAGGTTTGCAATTACGATGTGGCTGCAGCAGAAAGAGGTATCGTGTATATTGATGAAATAGATAAGATCGCAAGAAAAAGCGACAATCCATCCATCACCCGCGATGTAAGTGGTGAAGGTGTTCAACAGGGAATGCTGAAGCTTTTGGAAGGAACGGATGTATTGGTGCCACCACAAGGTGGAAGAAAGCATCCGGAACAAAAGCTGATCAAGATCAACACACAAAACATATTATTTATCTGTGGTGGTGCTTTCGATGGTATTGACAAGATCATTGCCCGCCGCGTGCAAACCAATACCATTGGTTTCAATGTAGATAAAGTGCTCCAGGAGAATATGAAAAAGAATCTTCTGCGCTATGTGAATGCACAGGACCTGAAGTCTTTTGGATTGATCCCTGAGTTATTAGGACGTCTTCCAGTAGTTACACACCTGGATCCATTGGACGCAGAAACATTACGTGCTATCCTTACAGAGCCAAAGAATGCTTTGATCAAACAATACATTCGCTTATTTGAACTGGAAGGCATTAAGCTTACCATCGAAAATGATGTGTTGAACTTCATGGTAGAAAAAGCGGTGGAGTATAAATTAGGCGCCAGGGGACTGCGCAGCATTTGCGAAGGAATTCTTACCGATGCCATGTTCGAACTGCCATCTTCTAAAGAGAAGTTCTTCAACCTGGATATGGAATATGCTATGCGCAAGTTTGACAAGAGCAAATTGAGCTTGCTGAAAGTGGCCTAAATTCTTTTCCTCTTTTCGGCTATAGTAATGTAATTACATAAAGTATAAACCTTTAATCATAGATCATGTTTGGATTCAACAAAGACAATGCACAAGGACAGGTGACCGAATTGGTTGACAAATTAAAATCAGAAGTTGGACTGAATGACGAACAGGCTCAGAAAGTAATTGAGACCATCAAAGATTTTGTTATTGAGAAATACCCGATGCTGTCGGGTGCAGTCAACAACGTTTTCAAATAATAGAAAAGGCTTCTCCGGAAGCCTTTTTTTATTAGTAATACTATCTCCCTATAAAAATCCCGCCTTTCGGCGGGATCTCTTGTTCGGGTACATAGGTTTGGTTTTCCGTCCAAAGTATCCTTAGCTGCAGCCCATGCTGTTGCCGCAGTTCAAACATTTATAACAGGTACCGCTTCTTACCGTAATGTGTCCACAGGTGTTACATGCCGGCGCATCACTTTGCATGCTCTTGGCTGCTGCATTCACTGCACCAAGGCCATTCTCCGCCTTCACCGCCTGCTTCTGGGCTTTTACGCTCTGTGGTGTGGTAGCTACCACTCTCAGGCTGGATAACTCAGGCTGCTTGGTAGGCTTGCCTGCAGTAGCATCTGCAGATGCTGGTTCATCCCAATCTTCGTTACCGGTATTCATCACTTCAGGTTTATCCAACACGTGTACCAGGTCTGTACGATTCAAATATTCATAGCCCAATGCACGGAAGATGAAATCAACTATCGAAGTAGATGATTTGATGTTTGGATGCTCTACAAATCCTGCAGGGTCAAACTTGGTGAAGACAAACTTCTCAACGAATTCTTCCAGCGGCACACCATACTGAAGACCTATGGAAATGGAGATGGCAAAGCAGTTCAGCATACTACGCATGGTAGCACCTTCCTTGGCCATATCTATGAAGATCTCTCCCAGTGCTCCATCGGCATATTCACCGGTGCGCAGGAATATGGTTTGCCCGTTGATCTTGGCCTTTTGGGTGAAGCCCCTTCTTTTGGCAGGCATAGCACGACGTTCCACAATGCTCGCCAGTTTGCGCTTCAATTGCGTGTCAGGTGAAGCCTGTACTCTTTTATGTACTTCTTCCAGCAATTCATCTATGGTCAGCTTGCCCATATCCACAAAGCTGCTGTTGTTAGCTTCAGCCACAGCTTCTTCAGCTACTGCTGTATCCTCTGTTTTCTTTTTCTTATCACTCTTATTGCTTAAAGGCTGTGACAGTTTAGAGCCATCGCGGTACAAAGCGCAGGCTTTCAGTCCCAGCTTCCAGCTTAATAAATAAGAGTCTGCTATTTCTTCCACCTGTGCTTCATGCGGCAGGTTGATGGTTTTGGAAATAGCACCTGAGATGAATGGCTGGGCTGCTGCCATCATACGGATGTGGCCATGCGCATGAATATAGCGCTCTCCTTTCTTTCCACATTTGTTGGCACAGTCAAATACAGCCAGGTGTTCTTCCTTCAGGTATGGTGCGCCTTCAACGGTCATTGTCCCGCATACATAATCATTGGCTGCTTCTATCTGTTCGTCGGTAAAGCCTAATGCTTCCAGCAGGCTCCATTCAAAATTGAAATATTGCTCTGGCTTGAAACCTAAGCGCTGCAGGCACTCTTCACCTAATGAGTATACGTTAAAAACAAAACCTATCTCAAAGGCAGATGTTACAGCCTTATCCAGCTTTGCAATTTCTTCAGCAATAAACCCTTTCTCGCTCAGGCTTTGATGGTTAATATGAGGAGCACCCGCAAAGGTTCCGCTTCCTACCGCATATTTAATGATGCTATCAACTTCCTTTTCATTGTAACCCAGGTTCTTTAAAGCAACAGGAACTGACTGGTTGATGATCTTAAAATAACCGCCACCAGAAAGTTTTTTGAACTTTACCAATGCAAAGTCTGGCTCAACACCTGTAGTATCGCAATCCATTACCAACCCGATAGTACCTGTGGGTGCAATTACTGTGGATTGTGCATTGCGGTAACCAAATTGCTCTCCCAGTTCTACTGCATCATCCCATGCCTTGCAAGCTGCCTTTAATAAATAATCAGGGCAATATTGAGCTTTCAGGCCTTGTGGTTTCACACTTAATCCCTCGTATACATCTGCATCATAAGCTGCCAGGCGGTGATTGCGCATTACACGCAACATGTGTTCTTTATTTTCTTCATAACGTGGAAATGCACCCAGCACTTCAGCCATTTCTGCTGATGTCTTATAGGCAATACCCGTCATGATAGCGGTGATGGAACCAGCGATGGCTCTTGCTTTTTCACTGTCATAAGGAATACCACTCACCATCAATAAAGTACCCAGGTTGGCATATCCCAAACCGAGCGTTCTGTATTCGTAGCTTAACTGCGCAACTTCTTTAGAAGGGAACTGCGCCATCAGCACAGAAACTTCCAATACTGTAGTCCATAGGCGACATACATACTCAAAGCCCTCTACATCCAATGTACCTTTTTCGAAATCGTAAAACTTCATCAGGTTGGCACTCGCCAGGTTACAGGCCGTGTTGTCCAGGAACATATATTCTGAACAAGGATTGGATGCCCTGATCTCCCCACCTTCCGGGCAGGTATGCCATTCATTGATAGTAGTATTGTATTGGGTACCAGGATCAGCACAACGCCAGGCGGCATAGGCTATCTGGTTCCATAATTCACCAGAAGGCACACGCTTCATCACGCGTCCATCTGTACGGGCTGTTAGTTCCCAATCCTCACCTTTCTCTAATTTTTCAAAGAAAGAATTAGGTATACGTACTGAGTTATTGGAGTTTTGTCCACTCACTGTTCTATAGGCTTCGCCTTCATAATCACTGGCATAACCGGCATCAATCAGCGCACCTACTTTCTTTTCCTCTTCCACCTTCCAGTTAATAAACTGAACGATCTCCGGGTGGTCAAGATCAAGGCAAACCATTTTAGCAGCCCTTCTTGTTGTTCCACCGCTTTTGATAGCGCCAGCAGCACGGTCACCTATCTTCAGGAATGACATCAACCCACTGGAGGTACCACCACCACTGAGTTTTTCACCCTCACCACGCAGGTTGGAGAAATTGGTTCCTACGCCAGAACCATATTTGAAGATCCTGGCCTCTCTTACCCAAAGGTCCATGATGCCACCATCACCTACCAGGTCGTCTTCTACACTAAGAATAAAACAAGCATGGGGTTGAGG
>JAEZLJ010000030.1 GCA_023415275.1 Bacteroidota bacterium | reverse complement strand
TGCCAGAGCTGCCCGATGAGGAGCTTCCGGAAGACGAGGAGTTGCTGGATGAAGGGGCACTGTAAGATTTAGAATTACTGGAATTGCTGCCAGAGCTGAATACTTCCCTAAGAAAATTGCCGGCATTCGATCCACTGTTCCTGTAGTTATTGTTGTTGCTGGAAGGAGCGGAATAAGTACGCGGAGCTGTAGAAGAATATCCTTTTGAATTAGTAGGAAGCACCGTATTGTCAAACACACGCAGGTTAAAAGTCCGAGGCTTATTGTAAACCGTAGATTTAGGATTGCTGATGATCACCGTATTATATCCATGTCCGCAATAAGGATTGTACATAACGTTCCAGTAATTGATGGCATTCCAGGAGCTGTTATAGATTATCGGGCTGGAAGGATAGTAGCCATAATAATAACCGTCATCCAGTGTAGACCATCTGCGGTCACGAACCTTCATGCGCAGGTAGCGGTCGTCCCGGTATTCATCGTCATTACGATATTGGCGGTCGTCTTCTTTTTCCACACGCACATATTCATCCTGGGGACGTGCAGGAGAAAAATAAACATCATCCGGGGTTTGTCCTGTCTTATAAGCCGAAGTACAACTGGCGAAAACAAAAACGAGGGAAAGAAAAGGTATATATGATTTCATGGCAGATGATTTAGAGGTTAATATTACTTTTGCCATCTCACAGTAAATTTCTACAATTTGCTGTTAAACAAAAGATAATTGTATTACTGATTTTTCTGGTCTGTTATTTCCGCTCCAAAGTTCTGAAATGTTTTCCAGCTATCATCAGTGTTACAGCATAAAAAAACACAGAAAAGTAGATAAATTATCAACTAAAGTATGAGCAAAGAGATTACTTCCAGAGAACAGGATTATTCGCAATGGTACAACGACCTCGTAATAAAAGGAAGCCTCGCTGACTATTCAGCGGTCAGGGGCTGTATGGTGATCAAACCTTATGGTTTTGCCCTTTGGGAAAATATGAGGGATGCACTGGATAAAATGTTTAAGGATACAGGGCATGTCAATGCCTATTTCCCTTTGTTCATACCCAAAAGCTTTCTTAGCAAGGAGGCTGCCCACGTAGAAGGTTTTGCCAAGGAATGCGCTGTGGTTACTCACTACCGCCTGAAGAATGATCCGGAGGGTGGTGGCATTGTGGTAGATCCGGAGGCTAAGCTCGAAGAAGAATTGATCGTGCGTCCTACCAGTGAAACCATTATCTGGAACACCTACAAGGACTGGATCCAATCCTACCGCGATCTTCCCATCCTGGTGAACCAGTGGGCCAATGTGGTGCGCTGGGAAATGCGCACACGTCTTTTCCTGCGCACTGCCGAATTTTTGTGGCAGGAAGGACATACCGCGCATGCCACGGCTGAAGAGGCCATTGCTGAAACCAGGCAAATGCTGGAAGTGTATGCCACATTTGCTGAAGAATTCATGGCATTGCCTGTGATCCGGGGCGTGAAGACGGAAAGTGAGCGTTTTGCGGGTGCGGTAGATACCTATTGCATCGAAGCGCTGATGCAGGATGGTAAGGCCCTCCAGGCCGGAACTTCCCACTTCCTGGGACAAAACTTTGCCAAAGCTTTCGATGTAAAATTCCTGGGTAAGGAAAACCAGTTGGAATATGTATGGGCCACGAGTTGGGGGGTAAGCACCCGCTTGATTGGTGCCCTGGTAATGGCGCACAGTGATGATGATGGGCTGGTGCTTCCTCCAAAGATCGCACCCCTGCAGGTAGTGATCGTACCTATCTACAAAGGTGATGAGCAAAAAGCACAGATCGGGGCAAAGGCCGAAGAGATCATGAAGGGGTTAAAGGCACTGGGCATAAGGGTGAAATATGATGATAACGATAATGCCAGGCCAGGATGGAAATTTGCGGAATATGAACTGAAAGGCGTTCCTGTCCGTTTGGCCCTGGGCGCACGAGACCTGGCCAATAACCTGGTGGAGGTAGCGCGGAGAGATACTAAGACCAAGGAAAGCATCTCACTGGATGGGGTAGTGGAACATATAGAAAAACTGCTTGCCGATATTCAGCAAAGCATGTACAATAAAGCAGCAGCCTACAGGGAAGAGCATATCACCAAGGTGGATAGCTGGGAAGCGTTTGAAAAAGTGCTGGATGAAAAAGGCGGTTTTGTTGCTGCCCATTGGGATGGCACAGCCGAAACCGAAGAGGCCATCAAGGAAAAAACAAAAGCCACCATTCGTTGCATCCCTTTGAATAATTCACAGGAAGATGGAAAGTGCATTCTCACAGGCAAACCATCTACCCAACGGGTGCTATTTGCCAGGGCCTATTAAATGCCTCCATTATAAAACTCAATTGAACATTCCCCGGGGTTTTCTCCGGGGAATTTTTATAGATGACATGCTGCTGAACCAATCTTTATTGGGAAAACAGCAATCATGTTTTACTCTATTCAGTTAAGGTTTTTTCAAAGACTTTTGTTATAGTAGTCATCGCAATAGAAGTCTATTGCACTATAAAGTACGCCCCCACCTAAGACATCAATTGACAATTAGCCATTAACAATTTACAATGTCAATGGCCATTGCAATAATTAATACTCTTCGACCTAAAGAACCATAAATAAAAAACAATAAACCAGAAACAAGCCTATGCTGCATGCATGAGCAGAAACAATGGCACCTGGTAATTAGGCGGAAACTCCCCTTCAAACCTGATGGTCCAGTTATAATCATCCATATAAAGCTCTAAGAACTCTATCTCTTCTTCTGATAAGGGTTTAGATACCTTGATATCAATCCTGTTCTTTTCCTTCTTTACCTTCTCTTTCTTTGGCTCATTGAGCCTGGTAGCTAGTTCTTCTTCAAAGGACGACAGCAAAAGATTAAACTGTTCACGGGTTAATGAAATACGCTTTTGCTCTTCCAGGAAGTTGAATAAAGCTGTCATTACCTCTTTCTTTTCCATGCCCTGCTTTAAGCATATCAGCGATAGTGTCCTTACCTGTTTGAACAAATGCGTATATCTTCTCTTTACAGGCACAAAGCGGTAAAGAATGGAAGACATGATATTACCCACTTTAAACCTTTCCGCACTCCTCCTGCTTCCTTCAAAAGCAGGATCATTCCAGAAGCGTTGGGTGTCCACTCCGGGCAATAGCCTGGCTAAATACCCGTCCAGTTCACTATAGTAAAAGTTCACATTGTCATCTACTGTGCCCACTGCTTTTACATGTCCTACTTGCTTTGCCATATGATATTGGATTTAATTAAATGCAAGATGCCTACTTCTGTTAGCTACTCCAAACACCATGGCCGCTTATGGCCGATTTGGCCGGAAATGACCGCTTTTGGCCGTCTTTTGGGTTGATAAGTTGATAGGTTAACAAGTTGACAGGGAGTATCCCGTCTCCTTAATAATCCTATGGAATCTAATTAATCCTGGTTCTCTGCCTTCGACATTCAATATTCCTTGTTCGATATTCTGCGGTTCCCTAATACCTCCTTCCCATCAAAGCCCATCCTTCTCCCTATCTACACTATACTTACTGCGTGATCACCACGCAGTATCTATAGGGCAGGTAGGTAGTTGATAGGGAGTAGATAGGGAGTAGATGGGTAAGATCTATTCAGGAAATGTTTTGCCGCGTAGCATGCCAAACAAATAAAGAATTCTTTTAATAAAATTGTATCATTTGAGGATGAGTAAGGCCGATTAGCCCCTGGAGTGATTCATTAAGCTTGTTTTAACCAATAATTACTTCCTGGTAACGTTATTGAAAAGGATAATGGTTAAAAATGATATTTGCACAATCTTATCAACAGTGGCAATTATCATGTTTTTAGCCTTATTTCTTTCGTAACTTTAAGACAATAAAAAAAGGCCATAATTACAGCTGGGCTTTACTTTTTGAGTGGATTTGATCCTGGCAGATTGATTAAGCAATACCTCGATACTCAAAGATCCTATCCTTTACAAACTACTCAAACTAACTGCAAGCAATACTCTCTGAAAAACGGATCTTGTTTTAAGCCGGGCATTAACAATTTTAATTCTTGTTATAAAAACGATACGTTATGACATCATCAATTAAATGGATCGCACTGTGTTTGATGTTTGCAGTTATTTCAGTATGGTTATACACGGCCATTGACAGTAACTGGTCGCAGGAGAACCATGCCAGTATATGGCTAACCATTTGTTTTTTCCTTTCTGCAGTGGCTACTATTTTATGTGGCTTCAGTGCCATAGAAAGAAATGATGCGCTGTCCCATAAATAAGGGCGCCGGCAAGTGAAACCGCAGTGCTTTGTGTGAGCTTAACGGGTAACAGTTAGGCCTGGGTGTAATTTTATTTACTTTTTATAGCGAAAATACAGGCCACTTATTCATAAGTGGCTTTTTAATGTGATGCCAGGTAGTTATAGTCCTTTAGCAGCACTTCCAGGAAATCGAAAGGAGATAGGGGTGTTTCAATTTTCAGATGTGTCCTGATCTTATTACTGGCCATTTCTGCCAGGTTGTAATCATGCCTTTTTTTAGCGGAATCCAGTATGCCTTTTAAGGCGTTGATATCCCTGTCGCTGAGCTGCATCACCTGTGGAAAGGAAGGCACATAGCTATTTTCAACTTCCAGGAAAACCGTATCTGATATAGAACCTTTTTTAGTAACACTGATCACCAGCGTATGTGCCAGCAGGTCGCCCAGTCGCTGGCCCTTGCCGGAATTGACCAGTACAATATCAATGAACAAAAGCACCATAGGGATCCCTATTTTCCAGAGATAGTCAAAATCTCCAGCCCTGGCAGCCACCGGTGCAAAAAGCATAACTACCACGACCATGTAATCAGAAGTGCGGATGAGCCAACGGATCACATATTGGCCAATGGCAGGCTGACCGCCATTTTCATTGACAACCTTCAGCCGCATGATCCTCTTGCCGATACTTTGTCCATTCATCGTGATCTCGCAGACTAGGTGGTAAAAAAGGTAGGGCACTATCAAAAGCATGATAAGTGCCCAAAGCATATTATCTGATCCCCTGCCGGCAAACCATACCAAAAAGCGGGCAGCTATCACCAGGTACATGACCAGCACTATAGAGTCCAGCAGCCATGCCAGCAGCCTTTTGTAAAAAGGTGCAGCTTCAAATTCCAAATCAATATTAAAGTTGGTTAATACCCTGATGGTTGACATGCGTATTAGTTTCTACTTATTACAAAAGTTTAAACTTTCTTTTTCTGAACTAACTATCGTAAAAATAGTATTTTACGACTTTAATTTACCCTTTTGCGCGAAGGCCTGTTTATAAAGAAAAATAAAGACCGCTGGGAAAGAGTTCAGCAGGAATCCACCCAGGGGGCCGATGAAATGGCCACTGATTTTGTAAAGCTGGTGGACGACCTGGCGTACGCAAAGACCTTTTATCCTACCAGCAGGGCCACCCGCTACATCAATTCGCTGGCTGCCCGCATTTACTTGCAGATCTACCGCAACCGCAGGGAAGAGTCAAACAGGCTGGTGAGGTTTTGGAGGTACGATGTGCCGCTGACTGTAAAAAAGCATCATACCATCATACTGATCGCTTTTATCATTTTTGCACTGTTCTTTTCCGTGGGTTTTTTCTCTGCCTCGCATGAACCGGGATTTGTAAGAGAAGTGCTGGGCGATAATTATGTGAACATGACGGAAGACAATATTGAAAAAGGCAATCCTTTTGGTGTGTACCAGGATCCTAATTCATTTGTCATGTTCATTCGCATCATGGTGAACAACATCCTGGTATCCTTTATCTATTTTTTCAGGGGCATTGTACTGGGCATTCCCAGCCTGGTGTCTTTGGGTAAAGAATCCATCCGTTTGGGTGCATTTGAGCATATGTTCTATGTAAAAGGACTTGCAGGCAAAGCAGTGACCACGGTGCTGATACATGGCATGCTGGAACTGACAGCCATTATCATTGCCTGCGCAGCAGGGGTGGTGATGGGTACCAGCTTTTTGTTTCCGGGCACCAGGCGCCGCATCGATGCCTTTCGCGAGGGTACAAAGGATGGTATCAAAATGATCATTGGTCTTATACCGGTGTTTGTAATTGCCGCCTTGTTTGAAGGCTTTGTTACCCGCTATTACAAAATGCCCTTGCCTTTGAACCTTGCCCTGTTAATGGCATCAGTGGTCTTCATAGTCTGGTATTTTATTATCTATCCAGCACGCTTATCTGCCATTAGGCCAGGAAAGAAGGAGGTTCATGCATAAGGGATTCTCTACAAAGGGCTTACTGCATATAATCGCGGTTCTGCTTACCTGTTTCTTTCACAGTGTGGCAATGGCGCAGGATAGCTCGGGCTACACTGACAGTTTAATAGAGGCGCCTGCAATGGAGGATTCTGTCATGAACCAGTTGAGCAGCGAAGAGGGCAATGCGGAATTGTTTGATAGTATTAAAGAGCCGGTGTCGGTTGTAGTAAGAAAAGTGCCCGATACCTTAGTATCTCAATTAAAAAAAGATGATAACTACTGGTATGTGAACACAGCACCAGAACGGGAAAAGAAGAAGCCAGGTACCAAAGAAACCTCAAAATGGTACCAGGCTGCCTGGTTTACCAGTTTGCTCTGGTTCATTGTGGTTGGAAGCTTCATTGCCATCATCATCTGGTTCCTAATATCCAGTAATATCCCTTTCTTTAGAAAAAGACAGGATTCCATTAAGCAAATAGAAGAGATGGAACCCGGCGAAAATATTTTTACCCTTGATTATGGCAGGGAACTGGAAAAAGCGTTGGCTGCAAATGATTTTCGGCTAGCCATCCGGTTATGGTACCTCAGTACTTTAAAAGACCTTTCGGAAAAAGAATTGATCTCTTACAATTCTGCAAGAACCAATAGCGATTATGTGACACAGCTATACAAAACTCCATTATATAAAGAGTTTTTTACACTGACCAGGGTATTCGAATATACCTGGTATGGTGAGCTGCCTTTGAACAGGGAACGGTATGCGCATTTGCAAAGGGATTTTGAAAGCTTCAAAGAACAGTTGGCTAAATGAAAAAGTACACCTTACATATTATAGCCGGCCTGGTGGCCCTTGCTTTCCTGCTGATCCTGATCTTTTCGAGCCGGAGCAGGAAAATGGATGAAAGGGTGACTTTAAAGCAATCGGATAAAATACCCTATGGTACCTCTGCGGCCAAATACCTGTTGCCTTCTCTATTTCCAAAGGCTTCCATTTATTACAATAAGCTGTATCCCGCCTATTGGGATTCATTGGATATGGAGCAGGGCAACCAGGCAGTGATCATGATATCAGACCAGTTTAATGCCGATGAAGATGAGATCAGTAGGTTGATTTCCTTTGTGAAAAAGGGTAATCATGTTTTCATCATTGCCAAATCGTTTTCCTATGAGGCAGCACAGGCTTTTCATATATCTTATAATGAAAACACCATAGACCAGTTGATGAATCTGCAGCAGGACAGCCTGAGGGTGCGATTGGAACCACCAGTCTTTGCCTCCAATAGATTGTATGTATATCCAGGTAAAAAATATGAAAGTTCTCTTTATGCTTTAGATACGGCAAGGTCAAGGGTGTTGGGACGAAGTGAGAATGGCAAGCCTAATTTTATTCAAATGCAGTCAGGTGAAGGAAATATTTTCATTCATGTGGCACCGTTAGCTTTCAGCAATTATTTCCTGCTGCATAAGGATAATATCGGGTATTACCAGGCAGCCCTTTCAGTGATCCCTGCTTCTGTAGATAAAGTGTTATGGAATGAATATTACCTGGTGAAACCAAAAGGCACTAAGGATAAGGAGCCAAACTGGCTGGGCGTGTTAATGAAATACCCGGCCTTTAAATGGGCCTTGTTAACAGGTATCATCACCCTACTGATCTATGTTCTGCTGGGCATGCGGCGCAGGCAAAGAATGATCCCTGCCTGGACAAAACCGCGGAATGAGAGCCTTGATTTTATAAAGACCATGGGGCGGCTGTATTATGAAAAGAGAGACCATAAGAACCTGGCTAAAAAGATGGCTACTTATTTTTTAGACCATGTACGTTCTGATTATAAATTATCAACCTTTACTTTAGATAGAGAATTTGCACGTAACCTGCATTTCAAAACAGGGTATCCTGAGCAGGACATTGTGCAGCTGGTTGAATTTATCAATGACCTGGATGGATTGCCGGCTTTATCTGACAGCCAGTTGATCCATTTTCACAAGCAACTGGAATTATTTTATCAAAATACCTGAAATGGAAGAACCGATTTTTGAAATAAGAACCGATCTCTCTGAATTGAACGAGGCTGTAAACGCGGTGCGGCAACAGATCAAAAAGATCATTGTGGGCCAGGACGACATGGTGCGCCTGATCATTACAGCCCTGCTGGCAGATGGACATGTGTTGATAGAGGGCGTGCCCGGTGTGGCCAAGACACTAACGGCAAAGCTAGTGGCCAAATGCCTGGCAGTGCAGTTTTCCCGTATACAGTTCACACCCGACCTGATGCCCTCTGATGTGTTGGGAACACCCGTGTTCAATCCTACCAATGGAACATTTGAATTTAAAAAGGGCCCTTTGTTTAGCAATATTGTGCTGATAGACGAGATCAATCGTGCCCCTGCCAAAACACAGGCCGCCCTGTTTGAAGTGATGGAAGAAAAGCAGATCACCGTGGATGGTAAAACCTATACTATGGCTGTTCCATTTATGGTGCTGGCCACACAAAATCCTATTGAGCAGGAAGGCACTTATAGATTGCCTGAGGCGCAGCTGGATCGCTTTCTGTTTAAGGTATTAGTGCCATATCCCAGCGAGTCGGAGGAGATGGAAATACTTACCCAGTTTCACCATATGGGAAATACCAATGTGCTCTCTGCCATTGAACCCGTGCTGAAGGCCGAGCAACTGGTATCGCTCAGGAAGCAGGTGAAAAATATTGTGATAGAAGAAAAATTGCTGCAGTTCATTGCTAAACTGGTGCACCAGACCAGGAATCATAAATCCATCTACCTGGGAGGATCGCCCAGGGCCTCTCTGGCTATCATGAACGCATCGAAGGCTTACGCTGCTATCAACGGCAGGGACTTTGTAACGCCGGAGGATATACTGGAGGTGGTGCCACCTGTATTGCGGCACCGCATTATCCTTTCGCCCGACAAGGAAATGGAAGGCGTGTCGGAAGATGAAGTATTACGCCAGATCATACAAACCATGGATATCCCAAGATAATAGTGGAAAGACTTTTTGCCATATGGGATGCCACCTCTTTTTACCTCGGTAAGCTGGTTTATTACTGCGGGCTTGGGATAGCTGTGCTTTTTGCGCTCAGCTTTTTTGCAACACCTTTTTTTACTATAGCCTTGCTGTTTTTAGTGTGCCTGCTGATCAGTATTGGCATTGATACCTTCCTGCTTTACCGTAAAAAGATTGGACTGGAAGGGGAGCGCATCACAGGTGAAAGAATGAGTAACGGTGATGAGAACAAGGTAATGATCAGGATACAAAATCATTATGATTTCAAGGTGCAATGCCTGCTGATTGATGAATTGCCCTTCCAGTTCCAGGAGCGAAAATGGGAGCGCTACCTGGATATAGATGCGGGTGCCACAGCCGGGATAACCTATTCTTTAACGCCTAAAGAACGTGGTGAGTATCATTTTGGAAATATCAATGCTTTTGTAAAGGGCCCATTACAGCTCGTTCGCAGGCGCTATATTTTTCAAAATGAAGCCATGGTAAAAGTGTACCCATCCTATATTCAGATGCGCCGGTATGGGTTGATGGCGGTGGCCCACCACCTGCAGCAAACAGGGGTGAAGCGCATGCGCAAGCTGGGGCATAGCATGGAGTTTGAACAGATCAAGGAATATGTGAGGGGAGATGATTACCGCACCATCAATTGGAAGGCCACCGCCCGCAAGGGTGACCTGATGGTGAATAATTTTACCGATGAAAGAAGCCAGCAGATATACTGCATCATTAACAAGGGCAGAGTGATGAAGATGCCTTTTGAAGGCATGACGCTACTGGATTATGCTATCAATGCCTCATTGGTGCTCACTAATGTGGCGCTGCAAAAACAGGACAAAGCCGGCCTGATCACCTTTTCCCAATCGCTGGATGCCTTCCTGGCCGCAGATAAAAAGCCTATACAGATCAACCACATACTGGAAGCGTTGTACAAGCAGGAGACCAATTTTATGGAACCTGATTTTGAACATTTGTTCTCGGTAGTCAGGAACCGCATCAACCACAGGAGCCTGCTGGTACTATTCACCAATTTTGAATCTATCGAAAGCTTGCAAAGAGAGCTGCCTTTCTTAAAGCTGCTGGCGCATTATCATTTGCTGATGGTGGTATTCTTTGAAAATACAGAGCTGAAAGAACTCACAGAACAAAAGTCGGCAACCATAGAAGACATTTATATCAAGACCATTGCGGATAAGTACCGCCATGAAAAAAAGCTCATTGCCAAAGAGCTGCAGGCCCATGGCATCATTGCGGTCTTAAGCACACCCCAGATGCTTTCCATCAATACGATGAATAAGTATTTGGAGTTGAAGAACCGGCAAAGCATATAGGTAAATTGCCAGGGGCAATTTGTTTATGGTTTATGGTTTTTTGTTTCTGGTTCGTTAGGTTGGAGGGAACTGTGAATTGCAGTCATTAATAAGTTGAATGGAAAAACTGGGTACATGTGAGTATATGATTTTTAGAGAGATCTAATAGTATATTAAAGGTGCCTTTTCTTCAAGGTTGTAGTTAGCACAATAAAAAATAACTTAATTGAGTTTTTACCTGGTTAAAATAAAGCAGGCTAATCAAAAGTTGACAGCCTGCTTTAATATCATAAATTGATTTTTTTTATCGTTGGATCATCAATTGTTTTTTCTCAGTGTGAAAATTGGATATAATTTCAATCCAATAATTTCCATTTCGAATATCTGCAACATTGATGGTTGCTGATTTTACTTTATTAAATTTCTTTATTTTCTTAATGTTGCCAACCTGATCATATATCCTCACTTCATTAATCATATTTTGATCATTAGTTTGATCAACTGAAATAGTTACAGAATTATTTGCAGGATTTGGTGATATTGCATATTTAAACCCATCACAAGGAATATAAACATTCGCATGAGATTGTGATGATGTCCCGCAACTGTTAAAAATAGCTTCCACAGCAATATCATATTCCAAATACATTGAACATGGATCGTCATCAATCGAAATATAAGTTGCGTTGGAAGAACTGGTTGAGCCTGTTACTAGTTGCCCATTTTTATACCATTGATAAGAACTTGCGCCAGGCACTGGGTCAACGCTTGCGCGAAATCTTCCCATAGCCTGATCTATAATAGGAAAAGTAACTTGTCCTGGAGTTATAGATCCTACAACAATATTGGATTTCGTAGTTTGCCCACTACAAAAATTCGAAATTGTAGCTGTCAAATTTACGACGCCATTTAGATTTTTTGTCTGTTCTTACACCGCCATTTGTGTATGGAAAGGCGGTTACTTCTATTGTCGGGTAATTTATGGTTAATTGTGTTAAAAATTGAAAATTATAATCCTTAAATGCAGTTGCATTTATTGATTTAGAACCATTTGAGTTAAGGCTCATATTGGCTGGCCCATTACATGGGGGGTTCGTACCACCGGTATTATCTGAAAACTTAAGCAATAATATAGGGTCAGTTCCGTTATTGGCAGTTGATGACACTGCTGCATTTACATTAATTTCATAAGTATAACCTACCTTGAAATTGTATGCTATTCTAAATGTTGTTCCTCGGGTGTCACTTCCATTAACATAATTTGTTTGAAGTTCTAAGGCCTTATCAGAGTTACTATAATTAGGTTGGCCATATAAACTTGAATGTGTAATTGTATTAGTGCTTCCCCCAATAGTTGCTGGCACACTTGTGCCAGTACCAAATACATTACAGGGGGGATTAGTAGGATTCCATGCCTCGTAATCAATATTTACATTTTGAGAGATTACGTTTAAACTAGATAAATAAGCAAATGCAAAAGCAGAAATTTTTAAAATTATGGATTTCATAAAGTCGTGTTTAATTATAAGAAGAGTTTATTCCTTTTCTAAATGAACCTGAAGGCCAATCGCAAATTGTAAATTGTTATGGTAGGATGGGGTGGTTTCATATTTCAATCCCGTATAACGTATTAAAAATTCTAATCCTACACTTGTATTAAAATAAATAACCGGTCCAGTCGCAAAGGAGAAAGTGTTTTTTTGATACTTAGTAATAACATAGTTAGATCTTGCTTTTTCAATCCCATGCTGGTAACTGCCTTCAACAAGAACATTAAATTGTTTATCTACAGGTAAAAAGTAATAACGTACAAAAGGTCCGAAATCAAAAGAAATGTTTTTTTCAAAATCTTCTGAACCATTTACATTAGTTTTTATAGTACCAAAATCCAATTTTAATCCAGCAGCCAATTTGTGTAATATGAAATATCCAATATTTGGAGAAAGTTGTAAATAATTATCCCTGGAATATCCATTTTTAATCATGGAAAAACTGGCATTCCCACCAACCAACCAATTCCCTTTAGTAACCTGGCTATTGGCTTTAGGGTTTAAAAAGATAAAGGAAATAACAATAAAAATAATTTTTCTCATGTGCTTAGTTTTTTAAGTAGTAAAAATGGAAAGGCCTAAGATAAGTGGACTCTGGCAGGTTATCATTTGATGCATAAAAAAAGAGGGTATGAATTTGTTTGTAATTATGTTAATAGAAACATTTATAACTAGCTACATAGATAAAAGCTCTCCTTTAAATAATTTTGCGGATTTCACGGTAATGTATATGGTTTTTACACGGTCCTAAGTGGAAGCCCTTAGTAATTAATTGAAAATGTAACGAGATGTTTGGCCCATTTGTTTAAAAAATGTAGCAATGAAAACGATCAATAATGTTCATTGAAGTCCTTATTATTTGAAAAAAGGAAAAAAAGTAGTTATTCTGATTATACTAATGGAGATTATTGTTGTCTTTGTAATAATAAGAAGATCGATATAATATAGTTAAAGATGATTCTTGTGAGTTTTTCCATTAGTCAACTGTTTTCCAGCCACGGCTCGTGTCTCGACAAGACATACTATGTACACCAATAGTAAAAGAGTAGTTTGTGGAGACACAAGCTATGGTTTAATAATCTATCAATTCTCCTTATTTTATTTAAATAACGAACCTCTCACCATTTATTCCTTCCACTTGCTACATTTGCCGGCCATGCAAGCAATTCCAAATGTTTACGAAGAGGGGAGGGTGCTCCTGATCAACAAGCCATTACGGTGGACCTCTTTTGATGCGGTGCGTAAGGTGCGCAACCTGACCAGGACGAAAAAGGTAGGGCATGCGGGTACTTTAGATCCGCTAGCTACCGGGCTGTTGATCATTTGCACTGGGAAGTTTACCAAGAAGATCAATGAGTACATGGCTCAGGAAAAGGAATATACCGGTACCATTACACTGGGCGCCACTACACCCACTTATGACCTGGAAAGTGAACCCCAGGATCACCAATCAACAGATCATATCACAACAGAACAAATAAAGGCCGCTACGGCTGCTTTCACAGGCCTTATACAACAAGTGCCTCCTATTCACTCAGCTATCAAGAAAGAAGGGAAAAGAGTATATGAACTGGCGCGCCAGGGGGTGGATGTAAAACTGGAACCCAGGCCTGTGACCATTTCAGTTTTTGAGATCACTGCCATAGAAATGCCCGTAGTGCATTTCCGGGTGGTTTGTTCTACCGGTACTTATATCCGTAGCCTGGCCAATGATTTTGGGGCTAGCATCGGTTGTGGTGGTTATTTAAGCAGTTTATGCCGAACCAGGATAGGCGCTTTTCAATTGAGTGAAGCACTAACCATTGAGGAATTTGAAAAGCAGGTAAGAGATCAGAAAGGATAATCAATGCCTAACTGGAATTGACCGTTCAATAATTGCCAGTTATAGAACCATTTGTTTTGTTCAGCAGGATTGCTGGCATCAGGGGTGGGGTTCTTCACTTTATAGGCATATTCAAAACGCAGCTTCAGGAATCCAAAGTCCACACGTAAACCTGTTCCCGCTCCAATGGCAATATCTTTCCATAATTTATTCAACCTGAACTCTCCATCGGGGAAATCCGGGTTTTCGCGCAGGAACCAAACGTTTCCTACATCAGTAAATAGTGCCCCATTTAAAATGACACCACTGATATTGGCCAGGTAAAACCTGTATTCTGCATTCCCTTCCAGTCGCATATCTCCAAACCGGTCAGGGTTATTGAAACGGGTAAATGATTTGATGGAGGAACCAGGTCCTAATCTTCTGACTCCCCATGCTCTCATGCTGTTGGGGCCTCCTACAAAATATTGACGGAAGAAGGGCAAAAAAAGATTCAAAGAATCCTTGGATGAAGTAGGGATGCCATAACCAAGACCTCCGTAAATACGCCAGGCAAAAGCCGATCTGCGTATGCGGTGGGTTTGCCTGAACTCTGCATCCAGCTTTACAAATCGATACAGGTTGGTATCTAAAAATTTAGAAGGGATAAGGCTCGCAGCAAAACCAGATATCTCTCCACCAATGGTTAAGAGGTTGGTGACATTCTTTTTTCCTCCCGCCCTGTTATAGTTGGCAAGCGTGGAAAGGACCAGTCCTTTATTAAAAATATAGCGGTAAGATTTATTGGAATCTATCAGTTGCAGCAAGCCTGCCTGCCTGTTCAGGAAATAATATTCAATGTTAGGAAAGCGAATACCTAACAACTTGTTGTTCCAAGTTTTTTCATATCCCCATGATGTATTGACAGATTGGACTGTATAATATTTATACCTGTCAGTGTAAGAAAGATTTATACCCAGGATGGTACGCACATTCTCTTTACTTCCTTTAAAAAGAAAAAGCTCCTTTGGTACTTTGCGTGGGAACTGGATGGTATTGCTTAAAGAATATTGTTGTGTCTGAATGGTTGTTTGATTGGTTGCCGATTTGCCGTTTAACTCTATTCCATAACGTAAATTGGTAACCGCCAGGTTAGCGGCACGGGCAAAGTTCCTGTTTTGAAGACCAAGATTGATACCCAATCCCAGCAGGTTGCCGGGTTCAGGAAAGGTGGTCAGGTTGCGGCTTCCCTCTAGGTTGGCGCTGAACTGGTATTTGCGGGAAGGCGTGAGTTTGATATCAAAGTCCACTGTATCCTGGCCAATACGTGGATAAGGCGTAATGGTGACGAGCCTCCAGGCAGTGAGGGCATTGAACTTATTTTGGGTTTTCAGGTAATTGCTTTGCTTATACAATTCTCCCTGCCGCAGGTAAATATAGTCTGTAAGCTTCCGGTTTTTAAAGAGCATGGGATAGGAAACAAACTGGTATTTACCAATGTTTTCAATGGTGGGGTAGTAAAGAGCCGTATCGGCGCTAAGGTCCGGGAACACCCTTACATTGCCAATGTAGTAACGTATAAATCGGGCAGAATCCTGGCTGGTACGTAACCGGAATTCCACATCGGCGGTAGGATTTAACCTGCGTTGCCTTAATCTTTCCAGTTGTTGCGCCTGTTCTATCGGGTCCAGCGTAGGTCTGATCAATGCCAGGCCTACTGTATCCCAAAGTACCAACATCTCGTCGCTGGTGTATCTAAGGAATCCATTATCCCTGTATATGTCAGACAACCGGTTGATCTCCTGGGAAAGTACAGGGGTAGAGAAAGGATCGCCTGTTTTGATAAATGTTTGAGCCAGGGACTCATTGGTAAGCTTTTGAAGCGTGTCCCGCGCAGGGCTATGGATTATACTTTGATCCGAAGTATCGATCAGCAGGTTATAGGATATGGAATCCAGCTTGAATAATTTCGCATTCACCACGTTGAAGTTGACAGTGGTGCGGTATTGATCACCAAGGGTGTCGATATGGGTGGAATAATTAATAGAGTCACGGTAATAACCCAATGAGTTAAGGAAGCCTTTCATAAAAACGATTGACTTCTGGGCATTGGAGCTGTCATATACGGGGGGTGCTTTTAAAACCTGGGCCACCAGGAATTTTTTTACCCAACGCACCCGCATGCTGTCGTGCAGTTGCTGGTCAAGACCTTCTGTCAATACTTTTTTTTCGGTAGTACTGAAGTTATCTTGCAGGTTGATATTGGTCTTGTACACAAAAGGAGTGTTAACAGGATAATCCTTAATGGTACAGGAATAGAAGAAAATAGATAATGCGGCTGCCAGGAAAAGGTAATATCGTATGTTAGGTTTTGCCGCGGAAACAAACATAAAGTAAAGCCAGTCTAATGCTTAGTAAAAAAGAAATCAAAGATATTCAAAGTTTGGGCCTAAAAAAACACAGGGAGGAAACGGGCTTGTTTATAGCAGAAGGGCCAAAAGTGGTATCTGAACTGGCACAGGCGCTTCCGGATGCCTTGCAAATGATCTATGGTGTAAAAGATTGGATGGAAGAATCAGGCCATTTATTTGACAAACAAAAACTCACCGAGATAACGGAGATTGAACTGGAAAGGATGTCTCACCTGCAAACTGCGCATAAGGTAATAGCTGTTTTTAAGCAATTGCCTTCCAGCGCTCCTGTACCCTCAGGAATGACTTTATACCTCGACACGATACAGGATCCGGGTAATTTTGGAACGATCATCAGGATAGCAGACTGGTTCGGTATAAGGGATGTGGTGTGCAGCCCTGGTTGTGCTGATCTGTATAATCCTAAAGTGGTGCAGTCGACTATGGCCAGCATGGCCAGGGTGAATGTGTATTATGATGAGGAAGGCAGCTGGCTGGATAAGCAGGAGGGCATTCCCTTGTATGCGGCTGCTTTGGACGGTAAATCAATATATTCATTTCACCAGGTCAGTAAGGGGATCTTGCTCATTGGCAATGAGTCAAAAGGAATCAGGCCTGAATGGATGGCCAGGGCTACCGAAAGAATTACCATACCCAGGATAGGCGAGGCAGAATCACTCAATGCGGCAGTAGCCACGGGAATTATTTTATCTCATATGGTGAAGAAATAAGAATGGGAGGGAGGAAACCGCAGAATATCGAACAAGGAATTTCGAATAATGAAGTAGAAATGCGAGATGCTTTTTAATAGCGATCAATTCTTAGGATGATGGCTAGGAAATTTCATTATCTATTTTTCAAGTATAGAGATATGAGCCGGATTCGGGACTCTATAGTTCGGAGAAAAAGGCAGTAGAGTAATAATTGAGTAAATTCGTCAACTAACCCAAATCCTCCTTTTTAATCTTTACAATCCTGAAAATCATAGTTCTCAATTAAACCTTATCGCCTTGATGGGTTGCACACTCCTTACAATGAAGCTAGGGATGAACAGAACCATAAGGGAAACGAATAGCGTGCCTGCGCCCACTGCAGCTACCTGCCACCATATGATCTTTACCGATGCCCTGTCCATATAATACGCATCCTCCGGCAGCCGCACAAATCCTGTGGCTTGCTGTAGCCACAAAAGCGACAAAGCCAGTAAGGTGCCACCAATGATCCCCATGAGCGTAATAATGACTGAATGATGCAGGAATATTTTCTGAACCATCCAGTTAGTAGCTCCCAATGATTTTAAGATACCTATCATACGAAGCCGTTCCAGCACCAATATGATCAGGCAGGTGATCAGATTTATGACCGCAATCACTATCATTATTGATATAAGCACCGTGCTATTGGTATTGATCACCTGCAGCCAGTCGAATATATTAGGATAGATCTCTTTTACAGTTTTGGTTTCCCAGGTTTGGGGTATTTCATCGTTGTTATAAATGGCATTACTAACCTGGTCCATCTGCTTATAATCCTTCAAAAAGATCTCGTATCCACCTATCTGGTCATCGTTCCATCCATTCAACCTCCGAATGAGTTTTATATCCCCGATAGCAAAGGTTTTATCATATTCCTCAATGCTGGTTTTATAAATTCCTACGATGGTCAGCTTATCAGGCCGGAGACTTCCGTCAGGCCTTACAAAATAGATCAATATGCGGTCATTGAGCTTGAGGTGTAATTGGTTAGCCGTAAAAGTTGAAACAACGATCTCCCGGCTATAGGTGCTGTCATTGAACTGCACCCAGCGTCCTTGTTTTAAAAAAGCGGACAGGTGTTGGAAATTATAGGAAGAATCCAATCCTTTCAAGAGCACACCTTCCATTTCACTGTCTGTCTTAAGAATAGCGTACTTGGTGGCAAAAGGATGTACCGTTTGCACTTGGGGCATACGCTTAACAATTTTCAAGAGGCTGTCATTGCCTTCAATAGGTTCTTCTTCGGCAATACTTGCTTTCATGGGCTGCCGGTAGCCTATGCGCACATGTCCCC
>JAEZLJ010000014.1 GCA_023415275.1 Bacteroidota bacterium | reverse complement strand
ATTTGGATCTGACCAGCCTTTACTACCTGGCGATCCTGCACCAGCTCAACAAACCAGCTATACTCCGCCTACACCGGTACAATCCAGGGAAGAAGCAGTTAAAGATGTGAGTTCAGATGATAACAGCCACGATGCACCTCCTGTCATCAAGCCTGCCATCAGTAAACCTGATGCCACTAAAATAAATTCGGAATCCAAAGCGGTTAAATCTAATAACCCTACTCCCCAACCGGTGGTTAACCCGGCACCTCCAAGACCCCGGGCTGTATTGGGAAGAACGGTGGGAGGCAATGGAAATGGTGGTAATGGAGCAGACAGCTACAAACCTGGAGGTAATGAAGGTATAGCAGGCGGGAATGGAGACCAGGGCAGACCAGGCGGGGATCCTAATGGAAGAAATTATACCGGCACCCCCAGAAGCTTTGGCGTTAAAGTACTCAGTATTCCCAACCAGACCTTTGAAGATGATTTTAACCAGAATGCTAAAATAGCTATGGACATTGTTGTTAATGATAATGGAAAAGTGGTTTCTGCAAGCTATCAACCCAAAGGTTCAACAGGCACCGCCACAGAGAAAATGAAGGAAATTGCACGGCGCAGGGCCTTCGAATTAAAATTCCCCACATCAGAAGGTGGGCAAAAAGGTACAGTGATCTTTAACTTTAAAGTGAGAGGGTAAACGCTACAGCAATACTTTTGCCGATGTGAATTATCCTGAGACAATAGATTACCTGTATCATAAGCTCCCGTTATTCAGCCGCATAGGAAGTGCCGCCTTTAAAAAAGACCTTACCAATACCAGGTTGTTATGCGACTTCCTGGGTAACCCACAACAACAATTCAAATCCATCCATGTTGGAGGTACCAATGGCAAAGGTTCCGTGAGCCATATGCTGGCAGCTGTCTTCCAAACAAGCGGATACACCACAGGGTTATACACTTCCCCTCACCTCTATGACTTTAGGGAAAGGATTCGCGTAAACGGGGTAATGGCTGATGAAGCATTCGTGGTTTCATTCGTGGAAAGGATCGAACCACTGATAGAACAATATGAACCTTCCTTCTTTGAAATTACCGTGGCTATGGCCTTTGAATACTTTGCTCAAAAGAAGGTCGATATCGCTATTGTGGAAGTTGGACTGGGAGGAAGACTGGATAGCACTAATATTATCACTCCCGAACTTTCAGTGATCACCAACATTGGTTGGGATCATATGAATATGCTTGGCGACACACTGGAACAGATAGCAAGTGAAAAGGCTGGCATTATTAAGCAATCTGTGCCTGTGGTGATCGGAGAAAGGAAAAAAGACACGGAAACCGTGTTCATTGACAAGGCCCGTTCAACTCATAGCCTACTTGTATTTGCTTCAGACCAATATAAAGCCATATCACAGGAATGGGATGGAGACAAGACCACTATTAGCCTGGAAAAGAAAGGAAACCCTTCCATGCAATTTGAGCTGGATCTGCCAGGGTTATACCAGCAAAAGAACCTGGCAACTGCCCTTACGGCCCTTGACATTTTAAGAAGCAGTGGGTATAAGTTGAACGAAGAAAATATTCATAAGGGTTTAAAGCATGTGAAACAGTTGACAGGGCTTATGGGCCGTTGGGATATTTTGCGAAAAAGTCCATTGGTCATTCTTGAAGTGGCTCATAATAAGGATGGCATGCATGAAATGTTGAAACACCTTGAAAAGCTAACGTACCGGCAATTACATGTGGTGATTGGAATGGTCAGGGATAAAGATGCTGCACCTGTACTCGAATTGCTTCCTGCCAATGCATGCTATTATTTTACACAGGCTCAAATTCCACGGGCATTGCCATCAGTTGAACTACAGGCAAAAGCTCGTTCTTTCTCCCTGGAAGGGAATACTTATACCAACGTAAACGATGCCTTGCAGGAAGCTATCAGCAACGCTGCGCCAGACGACCTGGTAATTGTTTGCGGAAGTATTTTTTTAGTGGCGGAAGTCAATAAAGAATCAATATTGCAGCATACCTAATTTTTGCAAGGCATAGAAAATAGTGGAGGTATGAAGTGCCTGTACAATTTTGTTGTCACAGACCAACTGCCAGACTTCTTCTATACTGTAGATCACCACTTCTATATCTTCAGTATCATCGAGTTTTTGATGAGACACCTTTTCACCTCCTTTAGCTATGAACATATGCATATAATTGTTGGAAGTGGCAGGGTTGGCGCAAAGTTTTCCAATGAATTCAAAGGATTCAAAAACATAACCTGTTTCCTCCATCAACTCCCTGGCAATGGCTATTTCCAACGTTTCACCTTTATCCACTACTCCACCCGGCAATTCTGTGCTTACTACTCCAAGGCCGTGACGGTATTGCTTCACCATAACTACCTGCCCTTCTTTTGTCAGGGCAAAAGCGCTTACCCAACTGGGATATTCAAGGGTATAATAAGCCGGCATGATCCTTCCGTTGGGCAATTCACATTTCTCCTTACGGATGGTTAACCAGGGCTCATTGTACAAATACTCTGAATTTAATACTTTCCATTGCATATTGATCTGTTAGACGCTTTCCTTAAGCTAATTTCAAAAAAACAATCCTTACCAACCCATTCTTTCCCTAAGAGAAGTAATATGCGCTACATGGTGCCTGCCATGCCATGCATACATCCCCAGCAACAACCATAAGCTGATTTCGTTTTTATGCTCAGGATGAAACACGGTCTTATTCCAGTCTTCCTTTGTAAAGCTTTTTAAGAACTCATACCATCGTTTGTGCAGCGCAAAAAGCAATGTGGTAGAGATATTGACCGGCAGGTTCTTTACATCTGCTGTGGTAGCCCATAGTTTCTCCTCATAAGGTTTTATGGTTGGATTATCTTCAGTATATCCCAATTTAAACCTGATGTACGTATTCATATGACTATCGGCAATATGATGCACCAGTTGATGCACGGTCCACCCACCCTCCCTGTATGGAGTTTGCAGTTGTTGCTCATCCAGGTTTTGAATAGCGTTCTCTAACGCATCGGGAAAAAAGCGGATGTCCGAGATCCATTGTTCTTTGAGCTCATCAGAATAAGGCTTCGGTTCATATTTTCCAACCGGATAACGGGGATCTGTACTCATAAATATGTGTAGATTTATTAGGTACCGGTAAGTTACGTTACTG
>JAEZLJ010000009.1 GCA_023415275.1 Bacteroidota bacterium | reverse complement strand
ATGCTATACTCATCCCATTGCCGCAAAGAGGTGTTATCATTCCAGCACTATCTCCTAACATAATAACATGATTTTCAACTTTTGTCCTTGAATGAAAATTGATCTGTGAAATGGTAATGGGAAAACTTTCTTCAAAGATGGACGTTTCGAATATTGTTTTTAAATGAGGGTTCTTCATCAGTATTTTCTGTTGCAACTCATGGATATTATTATGGCAACTTTTTAAATTATCTGATGTTGTCATGTAACAAATGCTGGTCAAGCCATTCTCTATATTGGAAATGCCACAATATCCATCGCGGAAGTTGTGCAATCCTATAATATCGCTTTCCCAATTCGTTTGAGCATGATATTTAATCCCTATGTAGTTTACCAGGTGCTTACTATTCTTTGTTAAATAGGCCCTGTTCCACTTTCTATCAATATTGCTTTTCTTACCCCATGCTGCACAGCATACCTTTGCGTTGACAGAATTCACCTGCGTCAACCTGGATTTGAAATAAAGAGTAAATTTTTCATTAAATATTACCTGGTCCACCTTGCTGTCCTCAAGCAGCATCACACCCAATTTTTTAGCTTTCTCAGCCAGTGTATGATCTAATAAATAGCGGCTTATACCAAAGCCACCTAAAGGAAGCTTTGTTTTGAATGCTTTCCCGTTAGGTGCCGTCAATAAGAAAGTATCAATAGATGGAATATTTAAGTCCCGGATTGGCACACCGAGGTAATGCAAATAATTCAATGACTCCATGCTTACATACTCTCCACATACTTTATGATAAGGATATTTCTCTTTTTCAAATACGATCACTTCATATCCTGCCATGCGTAATTCAATAGCACAGGCCAGGCCTGCCAGACCTCCACCCACAATGGCTACATCATATTGTTCAGCTAACTGCATAACTATGAACTGAAACCAACCAACGAAAAGCCCATTTCCATTCACATGAATAATCGGAAATATGCGCCTGCTTCATCAAATATCTCCAATCATCTCTAACAAAACTCCTGGAAACAGATAAAGGTGCATCATTTTTCACCAGGTAGCTTTTTGAAAATAACCTGGTCAGCCACTTGATAAGATAGAAAGCAACAGGATGACGATGGAGGTCATTGATAAAAAATCCCAAGGCACTATTGCGCTTCATAAATTGAAGCATTTCCACTAATTCTTCATCTGTAAAATGGTGACAGAATAAGGAAGCAAAAAGAATGTCCGGCTTTTCTTTAAAAATAACATAGCGGTAATCAGAATGAATAAACCGGATGTTTTCATTTTCATACCTGGAGGAAGCATATTGAATACATTCTTCATTCCAATCAATACCAGTGAGAGATATAGGGATATTTCTTTTGAGCGCCCAATTGTGAATAGCGTTCAGGTTATCACCTCCACCACAACCCATTTCCACGATCTTTATAGGCTGGCGTTCATCATAATCTTTGATCAATCGGTTGACACCCTCCAGGGTTATGGCATGTCCACCTAAATAACGATTAATGAATTCCAGCTCCTGCATGTTGCGCTTGATATCCATGAATGGGATATCTGAACCATCCAGCAGTTCCTTTTGATAAGATCGTTTGGCTATACTCCACATTAATTATGAGCTGTAAAGGTTTCCACGGTTAGGCCTGGACCAAATGCTGCACCCACCAGGCGTGACATTTTCCTTCCTCTATGTAGCATTTTTTTAAGTACAAATAAAATAGAAGCCGAAGACATGTTCCCATAATCATGAAGCACTTCGCAGGAAGCATCTAAATGTTTCATGCCAATGCCCAGGCTTTGCGATACAGCTTCAAGAATCTTTCTGCCGCCGGGGTGAATACACCAATCAGATACATCCTCAATGGAAAGGCTTTGCTTTTGCAGGGCTCTCTCCAATACTGCCCTGAAATCTTCTTCTATCAGGTCAGGAACATAGCCACTCAATGTCATCTGGAATCCACTTGATGAAAGCTCCCAGGCCATGTCTCTTTTTCCTTTAGGAATTACTTCACTGTAGAAGCTATCAAGATACAATCCTGCTTCACTACCTCCTGAAACGAGTACGGCAGCAGCACCGTCACCAAATAATAAAGAAGAGGTAAGGTTATCCATAGTAGCATCTCTTTGAAAATGAAGCGTACATAATTCAGTACATACTATTAGCACCCTGGATTGCTTATCTGCCAGGCAAATAGCATTGGCCATTTTCAATGCATGAATAGCTGCATAGCAGCCCATAAAATTTATAGAACTCCTGACTATGGACTTATCAAGGTCCAGTAGATCCATGATCTGCAGATCTATTCCTGGTGCACTCATGCCTGTGCAACTCACCGTTAATAAATGGGTAACTGTTTGCGGATGATGTGCATGACCAAGACAGTCCCTGATAGCATCTACGGATAATAATGGTGCATGCTTGCCGTAAATAGCCATGCGTTGCTCCAGTGAAGGAAAAGGCTCGAGATTCTCAGTTTGTGGATAAAACTTCCATTCATTTATTCCCTTGCTGTAATCAGCAATAACAGAATATCGTTGATTGATTCCAGACTGCCTGTATAAGAACCGCATCCTTCTTTTTTCAGTTTCACTGGCTGCATATACAGTTTGCATAAAACTGAGAATATCCATTTGCTGATGGCAAAATGAAGGAACTGCTGTACCTATGGAAATGATCTGGCTCAAGGCTTAGAAATAATAAGTGTTATAAAATAAATAGTGGTACAGAGGGTTGCGATTACATTCATACGCAAACTGTTTTTAAAGTTCGCTTCCTGTTCAGATATCCACACTTTACGCATCCATGTTAAAAAAAACAATACCACCGGCAACATAATTAACAGGTATCTGAACCAGAAGTTCATTTGATCCAGCTGATTAAAATACAAGTACATCAGCTGGGTGGCAATGAGAAACAAGCACATGCTTAGAACAAAGGTTCCCTTCTTGCCTACTAGATAGCTGATGGTTATTACACCATCTGCTTTGTCTTCTTTATGTTGATATACTTGTGTCAGAGGATACAGGGCAGCAATCAAACAACTGGAAATAATGCAGGGAAGTATAGGGACATCCATTCCTATTCCTGCATTTGCTCCACTGTAAGTAATGTAGAATACAAGCGCACCCTGGAAAATAAACACAGTGAAAAAGCCAATCAAAGGAAAGCGCTTCAGGCGTATCTGCCTGGAACTATATGCTCTTGAAGCGATTATGTAGAGCAAAATACCCATTGAAAAATAAATTGAAATCAATAAGCCAAGCAATACAGCCATGACGTCCATCAGAATGGTAATACGGTACAATTGCCGTGTTGGTTGCATGGGATGGCTCAATCCTCCAATGGGTGTAACGTCTCTATCCATGTAGGAATTGAATCCATTACTTGAAGGATATACCAGCAAATGAAGGATAATGAAAATTATAATTGCTTTAGAAAAGTATAGAATGGGAATCTGGCTGATAGCAAACAGATAAACAGGTAATAAAAAAAAGGAAAAATGAAATCGCAGTAATTGTATGGTTGACCGGTGTAGCACAAGGAAAGATAATTAAAAGCAAAGGATAAATTGCCTGCAATGCTGTTGGTATTGATCCCTGTGCACTACAGGCATGAGCATGCGCCATTTCAAAAAATTATACGGCAAAATAAAAATCCATGGTGTCCGCTATGGCATTCCTTGCCTGAATAACGCACCCATGGATGTTAAGGTTATGCTGCCTGCTTATCTTCTGCCTCTGCCAACCAGCCATAGTATGAGACCCACTACCAGGACCACTACGAGTATACCTACCCACATACCGGCTTTAAAGATTCCACCCACTACTTCGCAGGAGCTAAAGGTCATTGCCATTGCCAGAACACCAAGCCATAATAATAAATAATTTTTCATGAGTTCGTCTTTTCTTTGTTTACTGCAAAAGTTTTGCCGTAGAAAGAAAACATAGTTTCCTTTCTATTATCTTCAATGATCTATTAGAACTAATCTGCTTATGTTGGTTAAGACATTTGGTAGTGCCGTATATGGAGTAGAGGCAACCACCATTACCGTTGAGGTTAATTGGATGCAGGCCAACATGGGATTTATGTTGGTAGGCCTTCCCGACAGCGCCATAAAGGAAAGTTTTCAAAGGATTGAGAGCACATTTAAGGCAAATGGCTATAACCTTCCCCGTACAAGAATAGTGGTAAACCTGGCACCTGCAGATATAAAGAAAAGCGGTACTGCCTTCGACCTGCCCATTGCCATAGGCATCCTGGCTGCCACCGAACAATTTAAAAATCAGGAAGCCATTGAGCATTATCTCATCATGGGAGAGCTGAGCCTGGATGGGGAGATTCGACCTATTAAGGGTGCACTGCCTATTGCCATACAGGCGAGAAAAGAAAAGTTCAAGGGATTGTTTGTTCCTGCAGCCAATGCCCGTGAAGCCGGCATGGTCAATAACTTGCCGGTTTATGGAGTAACACATATCAAAGAGGTAATCGACTTTTTTGAAAAAGACGAAAGTGGCATCGAACCCATTGTGATCAATACACGCGAAGAATTTTTCAACTCGCAATCAGATTATGAAGTAGATTTTGCAGATGTAAAAGGTCAGGAAAATATTAAACGTGCACTGGAAATAGCAGCCGCTGGCGGGCATAATGCCATCCTGATAGGCCCACCCGGCGCAGGTAAGACCATGTTGGCCAAACGCCTGCCTACCATACTGCCTCCTCTTAGTTTGCAGGAAGCACTTGAAACCACCAAGATTCATTCAGTGGCTGGTAAGCTTCCGGAAAATACCACCCTGGTTTCTAAAAGACCTTTCAGAAGTCCACATCATACCATTTCCGATGTGGCTCTTGTAGGTGGCGGGGGCAATCCCCAACCGGGCGAGATCTCCTTGTCCCATAACGGCGTTTTGTTTCTAGATGAATTGCCAGAATTTAAAAGAACGGTGCTTGAAGTGATGCGCCAGCCCATGGAAGAACGCAGGGTAACCATTTCCCGAGCCAAGATAGCGGTCGATTTCCCTGCAAGCTTTATGCTTATTGCCTCCATGAATCCTTGCCCTTGCGGGTTTTATAATCATCCGGAAAGGGAATGCTCCTGCCCTCCGGGTGCCGTTCAGAAATACCTAAATAAAATTTCAGGACCTTTACTCGACAGGATTGATCTACACG
>JAEZLJ010000005.1 GCA_023415275.1 Bacteroidota bacterium | reverse complement strand
GGGTGGTAATGGTCAGGACAGGCAGCAGGATAACAAACCACAAGGAAATCAATAAGAAGATTAGTTATACTATTCAAGGCTGCCACTAAGAGGCAGCCTTTTTTAATTTTACAATATGAACAGCATACAAATAAGTATCATTGCTACAGAGCAGGAACAGGAAATATTGATAAGTCAGCTGGAAGAATTATATGCTAACGGATTTGAACAAACGCAGGATGCATTGATCGCTTATTTTCCTGAAAACAATTTTGAATCTTATGCTGTGAATGGGATCTTGAAAAATTACCAGTATAGTATCTCCACGGTGGAAGAGCAAAATTGGAATGCAGTATGGGAAAGTAATTTTGAGCCTGTAGTAGTTGAGGATTTTTGTGCTATAAGGGCTGAGTTTCACGAGCCAATCACGAATGTTTCGTATGAGATAGTGATCACTCCCAAGATGAGCTTTGGTACCGGGCATCATGCCACTACCTACATGATGATCCAACAAATGAAGGATATGGATTTTACAGGCAAACACGTATTTGATTTTGGAACAGGTACAGGTATACTGGCCATACTTGCAGAAAAGCTGGGCAGTGAAAAAATCCAGGCTATAGATGTAGATGATTGGAGCATTGAAAATGCCAGGGAGAATATTAACAGGAATGGCTGCTCTAAAATTAATGTAGAGCTTTCTTCTCAATTACCTGCTCAGCAATTTGATATAATACTTGCCAATATCAACCGCAACGTGATATTGCAATACATGCCTGGTCTGAAAGAAATACTGAACAATGAACAGGGTAAATTGCTTCTAAGTGGCTTACTGGTTTCTGACAAGGAAGATATAATGAAAGCGTGTATGAATCAAGGACTTAAGTTGATTAAAGAATTGGAAAGGAATAATTGGATCTCCTTATTGTTTGTTAATGACGCAGGATTTACAGCCCGGTTAGCATAAATTCTGGGCAAATTTTTGTAAATTTGCTATGCTTCAACCATTATTCTATGAATGAGGTTCTATTAATTGTATTAGCTTATCTCATAGGTAGTATTCCTACCGCTGTGATTGTCAGCAAAGTTTTCTTTGGATTTGATATAAGGGAATATGGAAGTGGTAATTCCGGTGCTACCAATACCTATCGTGTGCTGGGAGCAAAATGGGGAACCATTGTCATGATTGCAGACATGTTAAAGGCTATTGTAGCTGTTAAGCTTGCTTTCTTTTTACCTAATTCATTTGAAAATGATATATACCTCGTCAATATGCAGCTTGGCTTAGGCCTGGCAGCCGTGGTAGGTCATATTTTCCCAATCTGGGCAGAATTCAGGGGTGGTAAAGGCGTCGCCTCACTTTTTGGAATGGTGCTTGGCATCCAGCCTAATGTGGCTCTCTGTTGTGTAGGAGTTTTTATTCTTGTGCTTTATTTGACCAGGTGGGTATCATTAAGTTCCATCCTTGCCAGTATTGCATTCCCCATATTTATTCTTGTCATCTTTAATGAACCTGAAAAGCTCTATAGGGTATTTGCCCTGACTGTGGCCATGCTGGTATTACTTACACACCAAAAAAACATTGGCAGATTGATAAAAGGCAGCGAGAGTAAGGTTCCCATCCTCAAGCACCGCGACCGTCGTCGTAAGGAACGTGAAAAGCTTTAACAAAGCATCAGTAAGCCTGCCGTCCTAAAGGGTATCTATATACTTTGGTATAATCATTGAATCCCTAACATATAAAAACAGAAAGATGGTAAGGAAAATAACGGTCTTTTTTTTGGCCGCCACTTTATTCGTATCCTGTTCAACTAATACAATAACAGGTAGAAGTCAACTTAAGTTGTTGCCGGAGTCAGAGCTCCAGTCTATGGCAGTTCAGCAGTACCAGCAATTCCTTTCAGAAAATAAGGTAGTTAGTGCATCTGCCGACCGGGACGCTGAAATGGTTAGAAGAGTGGGACAGAGGCTTTCGAATGCGGTAGAAAAGTATTTTGCATCTAAGGGTTTACAAAACCAGCTTCAGGGTTACAAATGGGAGTATAACCTAGTTGATAACAAAGAAGCCAATGCCTGGTGTATGCCAGGTGGAAAAATTGTAGTGTACACAGGCTTACTGCCTTACACAAGAAACGAAGCCGCATTGGCAATCGTTTTAGGCCACGAGATCACGCACGCTGTGTTTCAACATGGTAATGAAAGAATGAGCCAGCAAATGCTTCAGCAGGGTTTGGGATCGGCACTTTCTGTGGCTTTGTCTAATAAACCTTCTACTACTCAAAACATCTTTTTACAGGCATTTGGAGTAGGCTCATCACTAGGTATTTTAAAGTTTTCAAGAGCGGATGAGTCAGAAGCTGACCATTATGGCCTGATATGGACTGCGCTTGCAGGATATAATCCACAGGAAGCTATTCCTTTCTGGCAGCGGATGGCGTCTCAAAGTAATTCAGCACGACCTCCGGAATTCCTGAGTGATCACCCTTCAGATACCAGGCGTATCAATGACATTAAGAAATGGATGCCTGAGGCTATGAAATATTACAAGCCAATGGGCAAATAAAAAGATTAAAACCACATTAAAAACCCGCAGATCCACGATTGGCGGGTTTTTTCTTGTTTAATTCGTTGGCCGGGCGCAGTATTTTCCGTAATTTTGCATACCTGTTTGTGTGAAAAACCTTAGTACTACTTCACAACGTTTAAAAAAAACAGTTATCCCGGTATGTCACAAACAATTTTAGAAAAGCTTCAACTTAAAAACGAAAAGAACATTTTAATTCAGGGCCTTCCTTCTTCAATTGAAAAACAATTTTGTAAGCTTTCTTTTGCAAAGAATCTTACTCCATTGTTGAGATCCAGGAAAATAGATTTTGCACTGGTATTTGCAGTCAGTGAAAATCAGTTAAACAGCATCCTGGAGGACATTATGCCTGCATTAAAAGAGGAATCTAAATTATGGGTAGCCTATCCAAAAGTAACCTCCAAAATAACTACCGACCTGAACAGGGATAGTAGCTGGAGCAAACTGGCAGAGGCAGAGTATGAAAGTTCAGAACAAGTTTCTTTAGATCACGTATGGCACGCCGTGTACTTTAAAAAGAACGGATTGCTGGAAGAACTTGAATTAGAAGAAACAGTAGTGGTAAAGCGTAAAGCTAAACTGGCAAACGCTTAAAAAAATTGAGAGATAAAATAAAAAGAGGGTCTGAAAGCCCTCTTTTTATTTTAAGCCTCTTTTATAAAGTCTTCAATATACATTCCAAGGACAGAAGATAGCGGTGTCTCAGTTTCTAATTGTGCATCTATCCATTTCCTGGATTGTCCTAATTTTTTGATCAATACTACTGCGCCATTAACTAGTTTACATTCAAATAATAATTCTTCTGCAGACTGTAATAGCTTAACATCGGCAGTACCAAATAAACCATAATAAGGATAACTTATACTGAATTGGTTTTTGGATTGTACATAGGATAAAAAAGCACCCATAAGGCAGAGGTTTTAATATGATTGGATTTGATTGACTGTAACAAACGAATCAATAAAAAGGCCGGACAATTACTTGCCGGCCTGCTTTATAGTTAGTTATTCAAGTTTGCCAGATAATAACCTTCTTTATGAAGAACGGTTTTATTGGGAATAGCTGTCAGTAAAGAGTCTTTTACTAATTTCTCAACTAGTCTTAACTGGTTGTCCTGGTCGCCGGATTGTGCTATTAATTTCCAGCTTTCTATTTTCATCAGGGCTCTTTTGCTGGTTTTTACAACGTGGCGATCAAGCCATTCTGATCTCTCGGCCAGGTACAATTGGTGATTACGGAAATAGGCATGCATAGGAGGAAGATTTTATTAAATGGTTGCTTTGTGCTTTCAAAATAATAAGAAAAGTTTAGAATTTCCTAATCCCTATTGAAATTTCCTTCATTTACTGAAAAACACTTAGCCGTACTATTGGACTATAAATAGACGGCTAAGATTAAATTGAACCATGTTGACATTATGCTAATACTTCCGATGCTGACTTATTATATTCTTCGGTTAGTTTTTTCTGTAATTCATATGTCATTGGCTGATAGCTATCAAAATACATTTTAAACTTAGCCCTTCCCTGGGTGAGTGAGCGAAGGGAAGAAGAAAAATCATGCATTTCTGAAGCAGGTACTTTAGCTATGATCTTTTGGAAATGGCTTTCAGTGTCCATTCCTTCTACCAGGCCCCTGCGGCTTTGAAGATCTCCCATGACAGCTCCTGTCAGGTCTTCCGGACATAAAACCTCCACTGAGTTAATGGGCTCCAGTATTTGAGGGTCTGCCTGTTGGAATGCCTGCTTAAAGGCCATTATACCTGCAATTTTAAATGAGATATCATTAGAATCTACCGGGTGCATTTTACCATCATAGATACTGACTCTTACATCCCGGACATACGAACCTGTAAGAGGGCCTTCATGCATCTTTTCCATAACTCCTTTTAATATGGAAGGCAGGAAACGCGTATCAATAGCTCCACCAACTATGCAATTATAAAATACCAGTTTGCCACCCCAATCAAGATTAAAGACTTCCCGTGCTCTTACATTCAAACCCTGCGGTTCAGGCATGCCTTCATACCAGGGCTCTATTCTCATAAAAACTTCTCCAAATTGTCCCGCACCACCTGATTGTTTTTTATGACGGTAATTGGCTTCAGCCATTTTACGAATTGTCTCCCGGTAGGGAATACGTGGTTTACCAAATTTGACGGGAACCTTATGCAGATTTTCAATTTTCCATTTGGCAACCGCCAGGTGCATATCACCCTGGCAATGGATCAGTGTTTGTTTCAATTCCTGTGAAACTTCCACTACAAGTGTAGGATCTTCCTCCCTCAACTGGTGCAGGGCTTGTGCCAGCTTTTCTTCCTCTCCTTTATTGATTGGTTCGATGCACACAGTCATATTTGGAGTTGGAAATTCAATAGGGGGTAATTCATAGTTCCTACCCTTGATATGAAGTGTATTGTTGACATGAGTATTACGAAGTTTTAAAGTAGCACCTATGTCACCCGCCACGAGTTCTGTAACTGGTAAGCGTTTGTTGCCCTCCATAAGAAACAACTGGTTAATCTTTTCAGTGACACCATTTGATTCATTGATCAATTCCATTCCTGTTCTGATAGTGCCTGAGAAAACCTTAAAGAAGGAAAGGTCTCCTACATGAGGTTCGGAGATTGTTTTATATACAAAAATGCAGGCAGGACCATTTTCAAGGCAGGGAAGTTCTTCACCATTGATGGTGGTTTGAGGAGGCATTTCATTGGCACTGGGGCAAACATTGTCAATGAATCCCATTAAACGTCCACTTCCCATATTTCTTTCTGCACTTAAGCAGAATACAGGAAACAGGTCATGATTGATCATGGCCTTCTTCATCCCTACTTTCATTTCATCTTCTGTAAGTTCACCCTGGTCAAAATATTTCTCCATCAGGGTTTCATCATTACTGGCAATAGCTTCTACCAGTTCTTTGTGAAGGGTTTCAGCTTTTTCTTTTTCATTGTCTGGAATAGGAAGCTTTTGTGGTTTGCCTCCTGTATCATTGAACTTGTACATCACCATTCTAAGCACATCAATGATTTCATGAAATCCGGCACCTTGTTGGCGGGGATATTGAACTATTGTAATATTTGAACCAAAATGATCTTTTGCCTGCTGGACGGTCTTATCAAAATCTGCTTGTTCATCATCTAATTTATTGACCGCAAGGATCATTGGGGTTTTAAAGCGTTCGGTGTACTCCCAGATGATATCTGTGCCCACTTCCACACCCATGGTGGCATTGAGTAACATAACTCCGGTATCTGCCACCCTTAGAGCTGAAAGAACTTCTCCTACAAAATCATCATAGCCCGGAGTGTCGAGAATATTTATTTTATACCCACGCCACTTCGTGTGCATTAGCTTGGAAAAAATGGAGTTGCCGCGTTCCTGTTCCAGGGGGTGATAATCGCCCACTGTAGTATTCTCATAAACAGAACCGCGGCGGGATAGCAATCCAGCTTCGAAAAGCATGCATTCCGCTAAAGTTGTTTTGCCGGAGCCGGCATGGCCCAGCAAAACAATATTTTTGACATGAGAGGTATCAAACTCTGGCATAAAATATAATTTTAAGATGAGGCAATAGAGATTCTATACATACCCTTTCCTGTATGTTTACAAAAATCGAAGTATGTTATTATGAGCAGCTAGTCTTGCTGACAAATTGTTGAAACTCGTTACGTAGTTCCTGAAGCAGGTTTTCTTCATGCAGAAAATCATTCAATAATTGTTCATGTTCTGCATAGGTAGATTCTGATATCTGATCACCCTCTGATATTACTTTCTTCTCGTGAGATTTAATGGATTGTTTAAGATCGTGGATGTTAATGAGCTGGATGTGAAATTGATTGTCGTAATGTTCTACTTCCTGGAGTTGATCTTTCGATAGGGAGTTTTTACAGGTTTCCTGGAGCGCCTTTTTGAAATCATTTAATTCGTCACGATGATTTCTTAATATTTGCCGCCATTCGGCGCTTTCGGCGGACAACTGTGAGATGTCTGTCTGAACCATGGGATGAAGGTTTATTGTTAAAGAATAGGTTTTTTCGCTTCACTTACCCCGGTGTAGGATGGTACATTAAATTTAAAACTCTTTAAGCGTAAAAAAATAAGATTTTTATCACTCGAAATGCTTACATTAATCATAGCTGAGGTGCTTATATTTGCTATCTTGTGATTTCGCCTAATACAATACAACAGATCCTTTCCCGAATCGATATCATTGATGTAGTGGGGAACTTTGTCAAGTTAAAAAGGCGGGGTTCTAATTACCTGGGAAACTGTCCTTTTCATCATGAAAAGACACCTTCTTTCACAGTATCTCCATCCAAGGAAATATTTAAATGTTTTGGCTGTGGAAAGAGTGGTAACACCATTTCCTTTATCATGGAGCATGAGAAGCTTTCTTATGTGGAAGCTTTAAAATGGCTGGCCAACCGGTACAATGTTGAGGTGGAAGAAACAGAAGTTTCCCCGGAAAAGAAACTGGTCCAGCAAACCTCGGAGAGCCTGTTTATCATTAACCAATTTGCCCAGCAATTTTACAGCCAGCAATTAATTGAAACTGAAGAAGGACAAAACATTGGTTTGGAGTACCTGAAAGAAAGAGGCTTTAACGATGAAACCATTAAAAAATTTGCTCTTGGCTATGCCCCAGAAAAAAGAGATGCTTTTGTAAAAGAAGCGCTGCAAAGGCAATATAATCCTGAGTTGTTGCAGAAGGCCGGGCTGGCAGTGGAAAGACAGGGTCAATTGGTAGATAATTACAGAGACCGTATCATTTTTCCTATCCATAACAATAGTGGTAAGGTCATAGGATTTGGCGCCAGGCTTATCAAGAATAACGAAAAGGCGCCAAAGTATATTAATACACCAGAGAATGAGCTCTATGTAAAGAGTAAAATACTTTACGGTACTTACTTTGCCAGGCATGCCATCGATAAGGCAGATGAATGCCTGCTGGTGGAAGGATATACAGATGTAACCTCATTGCACCAGGCTGGTATTGAAAATGTTGTGGCAAGTGGAGGTACCTCCCTTACGCAAGACCAATTAAGGTTGATCAAGAAATACACAAAGAACCTTACTATTATTTATGATGGGGATGCTGCTGGAGTGAAAGCCGCCATGAGGGGCCTTGACATGGCTCTTGAAGAAAGCCTTAATGTAAAACTGGTATTGATACCAGACAAGGAAGATCCAGACAGCTATGTGAAAAAGGTAGGAGCTACGGCTTTCCGGAATTTTATACTTCATAATAAAAAAGATTTCATCCTTTTCCAGATAGAGGTAGCATTAAAGGATGCCGGGAACGATGCCAACAAAAAAGCTGCTGTTGTAAACCAGATAGCTGAAACGATTTCCAGGATAGATAAAACAGAGGATTTTACCCGGCAGCAGGATTATATAAGGCAGTCTTCAGAATTATTGCATGTAGATGAAACTGGGTTTACCAACCTGGTAAATAAGTTCATCCGTAACAGAATATCTCTTACAGAAAATAAGGTTCCCTTTGATGAGGCAAAGGCCATAGAAGAGAATGCAAGACAGGCTGCGGATAATAATTATAGTGACCAAACCTTCAACCTTCTCTTTAAAGACGAACTGCAGGAACGGGAAATAGCCAGGATACTTTTGGACCATGGTTATAAAAAATGGGATGATTCCCATATAATCGCTCAACATGTGCTAACAGAATTGCCAGAAGAGGATTTGATCGATAATGAGGTGATTGTAAAGTTTATCCATACTTATAAAGAAGTATTGGCAGATGATATTAAGCCGGACAGGAATTATTTTTTATATCATCCTGATCCTGTCATCAGTACCCTGGCAGTGTCATTAGCCTATTTTCCTTACGAAGAAAGCCCCCATTGGAAAAGAGAGCTAAGCCAGTCAACAGGGTACCAAAAAAGCTTGTTTGAGCAGGATTACAAAGATTTCATTAATTCCCTGCGTCCTGAGAATGAGGAGAACCTAATGGGATTCTTAAATATGCAAAAAGATACCACCAATGAAGAAGTGGAAAGTGCTATTAACTATCTAAAATTGAGAAAGGTGAAAAGGTTGCTGATAGAAAATCAGCAGGACCTGGAGAAAGCAAATGCCGCTGAACAGCAAACATTGTTTTTGACTCATATCCATCTAAAACAAATGGAGATTGAGCTTTCACGTAAACTGGGATCTGTAGTTATCAAATAAGCTGGTATTAGGATTTGTGTTCTTTTTCAAAGCCATAATGTTCCTGTTGAGGAACGTTGTAGTCCTGAGATTGGTAAATCTATTCAACAATTTTCCTTCATTTACTGATTATACTCCCTAAAAATTAGCTGGCATCGATTTTTTATGGTTTACCAGGGATTGGTATACTTAAAACGAATAAAATGAAAGCCTTATATGCTCTGGAAGGAGGAATTGCAGGTGCCACAGCAATGACCTTGATCCACCAAACTGTAAAAAATAGTGTTCCTAATGCACCCAGAATGGATCTATTAGGTATGAACGCTCTTACCAAAGGTTTAAAGGTAATTGGAGCAAAAACACCAAATGAGCGAAGCCTGTATGCCTGGACATTGGCAGGAGATATAATTAGCAATAGTCTTTATTACAGCTTTGCAGGTATAGGCCAAAGGAAAAACGCCCTTGCCCGCGGTGCTGCCCTGGGTCTTGCAGCAGGCCTGGGAGCTGTTATGTTGCCCAAGCCAATGGGCTTGGATGATCGTCCAAGCAATAAAACCATGGAAACAAAGATCATGACGGTAGGTTTATATATTGTAGGCGGCCTGGTAGCTGCTGGTGTAATGAAATTGCTAGCTAAGAAAAAGCATAAAAAGAATGAAGATTGGGAGCGCAGGCTTGTAACTTCTTCTATGGCATGATGCTATTTTTTTCAATTCTTAGCTACTTATGTAAATACTATTAGCAATTATTTATTTTGGGTTGGCCCACCAATTAAATTGTAGCGATACATAATAGCTTCGCAGGGAAGCTGCATTGTAATATCTTCCTCCAGCAACATTAATATCATTTCCCAAACTATATTTCTGGTTCAAAATGTTTTCTGCCCCACCGGAAATACTGTATTGCAACCTATTGTTGAGCAATCCATGATATCCAAGGTTCATGCTTAATAAATGGTATGCTTTGCTGAACTCATTGTTGGCATCATTTAAGGCGATCTTATCGCTGTAATAATAAGCTATATTGGTAAATAAGCCCTTTTTAAAACTTATATCCAGTCCAGAAGAAAAAATGTGGGGAGGTGTCCCGGGTAATGATTTTCCAGAAAAATCCGTGTTAACTTGTTTAAATGATCTATACTTGAAATTGTGAAAAGTATGACTGATCCAAAAAAGGCTTTTTCTAAATAATGGATGGTTCGAAAGGATTGGATAGCTGATATAGGTTTCAATTCCCTGTTGCTTTGTTTTGCCTGCATTTACATAATAATCACCGCCTGCTGAATCTTTACGTTGTACAATAGTGTTTTCTAGTGTAAAATAAAATGCATTGACGTCTATATACAATCCGGAGGGATAGCTTGCTTTAAATCCTAATTCATAATTGATACCGTGTTCAGCTTTTAAGTTGATATTCAAAGAACTTCCAGAAGGGCTTAACTCTGCAGTGGTGGGAGGGGAGAAACCTTTTGCCAAAGAAGTATAGACCATTAAATTGTTTAATTTTTTGGCAATGGACAACCTGGGCATCAAATTATAATTCAGATTTCTCTTCAATGCACCTACGGTAGTTGGTTGAAATCTTTGCAATTCCAGAGCTGACCTGTTTAAACTTGCACCAGCAGAAAAGATCCAATTGGCAGGATTCCATGATGCCTGGGAAAAAAAGAACCAGGCCCTGTTAGAAAGATCATCGTGAGTTTGTAAGGAATCTGCATTGCCGGCTTTATTCCGGTATACATCTATAGTTGCCAGTTCCTGTTGCCATTCAGCACCTGCATTCCATTTAAATATAGAATTATTGAATGGATGTGTATATTGAAAGATGGAGCGAACTCCTGTATGAGGTTCGGCATTTTTGCCATAGTTACGGAAGGTGGGGTTCTTCAATTCAGTAAACATTCCATAGGCGATGGTTTTGTTTTGCCATTCACTTGAAAGTTGTTGAGAGAAGGATAGTCCTGCTATGAATTCCTTCTGCCTGATAGAAGCATTACTTTGAATAGCCCCGGGTAAAGTGGCAGTTTTAGGTCGGGCAGCAGAAGGGTCGGTATTATATTCTGAAAGGGTTAACCCTCCCGGTGTTTGGTAATAAAGATTGCTTAACAGGAAGGTAGTTTTTAAGACCTGGTTTTCATTGGGCTTGTAAATACCATTCCAACTTATAATTTCTTTATGAAGTTCTGAATGTTCTCTATAGCCTTCAGATCTCTGCAGTTGAACATTCACTTCATTATTCCATTTATTTGCCGAGGTAATTACACTGGCATGTAACAGAGAAGAGCCATAGCTTCCTATCGTTAATCCAGCAGTAATTCCGGGATGAAGTGTATCACTGTTTTCCTGGATCAGTAATACCCCTCCGGTTCCAGCGCCATATATGCTGCTTCCCGGCCCTTTGATAACTTCAACAGATCGAAAATTATAATAGCCTAATTGATTCAAATAGGTCTGCCCGCCTGGGTCGGTTATAGGGATATCATTATAATATACTTTTACGTTTCTCACACCAAAGGGAGATCGAAGAGAACTACCCCGAATATTGAATCTGTAACTTCCCGGAGATCTTTCCTCCATATGCACCCCAGGAGTGGAATTTACAGCCATAACAATGGAATTGGGACTAAACCGGTTGAGGGCTGACTGACCTATATAATTTAAGGCGACAGGTACATTTTTAAGCCTGCTATTCTGTTCAAATGCATGAATAATTACTTCTGGAAGTACATTTTTATTAATGGTATCGGGCTGTTGGGCAATGGAAAGCAATGGACATAAAAAAAGGCCGATTATATACAAATATCGATTCTTCATAAGCAATGGAAACAAAGTTAAATGGCATAATTACTGCTCCATAAAGATTAGTGAATATTTGTAAATAAAAAATTTGAATTGTTTCAGGGTTAAGAAAGCAATCAAATAGAGTGAAGGATTCGGTAAAAACTTAATTGTTATATGTATGGTAAGGAAGCTATTGAAGAGAAATATAGTAGGTTATAAAAAGAGCTCTGAGAATTGCCAAAAACAAATCAACTACTATAAATAAATTCGTTTGGTTGTTCTTTTTAGTAGAACGATTTATTTTGTATAATTCATCCAAATCAATTTCCTTGAAGTTTGTTGGCATTGCAGATAGTCATTCCCGTCATAGAGGCATTATTTTGCCTAAAGGCGATGTGTTAGTGCATGGAGGGGATATTAGTTACCGGGGGGAAAGGTTGGAAATAGAAGACTTCATTGCCTGGTTTGCTTTGCAGGATTTTGAGTTTAAAATATTTATAGCAGGTAATCATGACTTTTTACTGGAAAAGAGCAAGGCTAAAGATCTGGAACGCTTAATTCCAGATGATATCATTTACCTGAATGATAGTGGTGTGAATATTAATGGAATGCATATTTGGGGATCGCCCGTGACTCCAAAATTCTTTAATTGGGCCTTTAACCGAACAAGAGGAGAAGCTATAAAAAGGCATTGGAACCTCATTCCTTCTAATACTGATATTTTAATAACACATGGCCCACCATATGGTATATTAGACCAGGTAAGCAATGAAATGCATGTAGGTTGTGTGGACCTGTTACAAGCCACTAAAAGAATCAAGCCTAAAGTTCATCTTTTCGGTCACATTCATGAATCTTATGGCATTAGAAAATCATCAGATACAAAGTTTATCAATGCCTGCCAGATGAATGAGTTATATGAATTAGTAAATAAGCCCGTGGTTTTTGAATTATAATCCTAAAACTTCTTTTAGCTTGGGATAACCAGTTTTACTTACTGGTATTCTTACTCCTGATCTTAAAATGGCAAGGTGATTATCTTTTTCATATGGATCAATCCGTGTGATTTCCTGAACATTAATGATAAAAGATCTATGGGTACGCACAAATAAAGATTGAGGGAGTGAGTTTTCAAAATAGCTCATCGTCTTATTCTTTAAAAAGCTTCCTTCACGTGTTTGAATTTTCACATAATCATCTGAAGCTTCCAGAAAAAGTATCTCATGGTAGGGGATGATCCTGATCTTGCCGGCAGTTTTAACCACAATCCGGTCCGCGGTTGATGGATGATTGTTAACTGAAGTAAGAAGTTCCTTGGTTGCCTCGTTTTGTTGTTGCATGGTAGTTTTATCCATGTATTTATCCAATGCCTTTTTAAATCTTTCCATGCTAAAGGGTTTTAATAAATAATCTATGGCATGGGTTTCAAAGGCCCTGACAGCATATTCGTCAAATGCGGTAGTGAAAATGACAGCAGGCAAAAAATCTAATAGTTCAAGCATTTCAAAGCCATTGATCTTAGGCATTTGAATATCAAGGAATACCAGGTCAGGTTTTAGTTGCATAATGGCTTTTACACCTTCAAAGCCATCATTGCATTCTGCTATTAATTCTATTTCAGGAAAGTCGTTTAAATATTCTTTTATTATAGACCTGGCAAGGGGCTCATCGTCTATAATTATTGCCCTTATCATTTTGAGGAATTTTTATGGTAGTGCAAAATAAATTATTATTGGCGCTGGTGTGCAGCAGGTCTTGCCTGGCAAATAAAAGATAAAGCCTTCTTTGAATAGAGTGAAGGCCAAAACCGGTTCCTTTTGTCACATTGCTTGTTTGTGAATCATATGGATTGCAGATAGTAACGCAAAGTTCGTCATTTTCCATCCTGGTTTCTAGCGTGATGGTCACGACACCGGTGGTGTCGTATAAACCAAATTTAATTGCGTTTTCTACTATTGGTTGTAAAAGCATGGCAGGTAAATAGGCCTTGCTTTTTGTATTATCTGTAATGATCGTGAAAAGCCGGGTTCCAAATCTTATTTTTTCAATGGAAAGGTATAGTTGTAAATGCTCCAGTTCGTCTTCGAGGCTTATCCATTGGTTTTCATCTTTTCTTAAAGTTCCTCTCAAAAATTCAGACAGTTGTTGTATCATGGTCCTTGCCTGTTGGGGGTTGGAACCTATAAGAGCATTGATGGAATTCAAACTGTTGAATAAAAAGTGGGGTTGTAATTGTTGCCTGAGCTTAATTAATTCTGCTTCTTTGGATAGTTGTTGCGCCTCTGTTCGCCGGGTTTCAGCTTCCTTTTGGTCTCGAATAGTATACCATAAAACGCTGATCAATGCCATACAACCAATCATTAAAAATCCTATGGCTTCCCTTATTAGTAAGGAGCTGGATAAAAAGCTTGAATAGTCCTGTGACCTTGCAAATATTGCAGACAATATGAGCTTAGATAAGAATAGCCATAAAATAGAAAGTGAGAATACAAGGGCCAGCAGGTAACCATATTTGTTTTTCTCAGGGATATAAAATTGGAGTATTAGGGTTACCAATAAGGCTGCACCTGCTAAAATGATATTGGAAATAATACTATCTGCAACTGAAATGTTCCAGCTAAGCCCTGTTCCTGCTACAACTGTGGCATGTAACAAGGTCCAAACGCTCCAAACTGTTCCAAAAAGAATACGAAAGCGGGTAGTTGTAGTTAGATTGGTCACTTTTATTTAATTCAGCATGCGTAGTAAACCACCTTGTTTGATGGTTTTTGCCTTTTCATTTACGAATGTAGCATATGCTTCCGCATCTTCCACTTCATTGATACGGGAATAAATTTCAGCCCCATCTATTAATTTATTTAAATAATAAAGCTCTGAAATGTTGATAAATTTCCAACGGACCAATTCATTCTTTTTATTGCAAAAACTTACTTCTTCACTAATGCCTGTAGTATATGCCTTTTCATATGCAGCAGCTTCATCCTGCGCAGTTATAATCCTGATCTGTTCATCAAATTGTGGTGTATGTTTACCCTCTCCACAGATAACCTGGTAAACCAATTTTATTACATACCATTTCATAAACTATAAAATTTAAAGCGATGACCGCTAGAAGCTTCTGATTTCAATTCCTCCGAACATGCAGGTACCATCCAGTACCAAAACCTTATTCGGATCTATATTAGTTCCGATTATCTGACGTTTGTCCTCTACTCCCCCAAAAATGGCTGTAACATCACTTTGCACATCCCATGAAGATGGAACAATAAGCTTTGTCCCCCCAAAAATATTTGTGGTATCAATTACTACTCTGCCATTAATATCGGCCTGGGACAGGTTGATTTCAGAACCACCCATAAAACTGACAATATCACCTCCTTTAAAGTTTTTGCTTAGAATATTCTTCTTAACCCCTCCAAAAACAGCAGTAATGTCTATAAAATCACGGCGGTCTGCAAAATTTGATTCCTTATTATTATCCTGAGAAAAGTTTTCATCTATGGCACGTGACTGATCCCAGTTTGCCCTATGCTCATATTTCCATCTGCGCCAATGACTTCTTTTAGGTCTTAAAATAAATAATAGCCCTATAGCTATTATAATAAAAGGTGCAATAAAACGGTCTAGATTCAATGAGGGGTTGATATTGTCTGCAAGGGAAAATATACCAAACAATATAAGTAGGATCCAGAAGCCCCCTTTAAAATGATGACGGATACCTGAAAACAATCCCAGAGTTATTAATAGCATAGGCCAGGTAAAAAACCAGGATGGAAATATTACCAGGTGCAAAGTATTCAACAGCAATAAGCCCCCTACAATTAATAGCATTAAACCGGCAAGTATTCTGTTCTCACTTCTTCTTTTACCCCATTTGCTTTCAATCTCTGATCTAAATTCATCGTTCATATTCAAAAATTTTAAACAAAATAAATGAGCCATGATAGCTGTAGCAAGTATTAAAAGGTGATATAATGGCCAATAACCGGTAAAAGGGGGGAAAATTTCGGTCAATATTCATAAAGACTTTGCTGCTCCTGAGTTAGACAAGTCTATTATTTTTGCCTCAAGACACAGCTTATGTTTGAATTGTTATTTCAGAAGTTTGATGAGAAAGTCCATCTATCGAAGGAAGAAAAAGAACTGAGTAAAACCTTTTTTGCGCCTAAAAAACTAAGGAAAAAACAATATCTCTTGCAGGAAGGTGACCCCTGTAAGTCTATTGCATTTGTGGAAAAAGGAATGCTTCGTATGTACGCTATTGATGAAAAAGGGAGTGAGCATGTGGTGCAGTTTGCTTTTGAAGGGTGGTGGATAGCCGACCAATATAGTTTTTTAACGGGCGAGCCATCAATTTATAACATTGATGCCCTGGAAGATTGTGAGCTCATGTTACTATCCAAAAACGCTGAGGATCAGTTAATGGAGCAGGTACCTAAAATGGAAAAGTATTTCCGGATACTGCTTCAAAACAATCTTATTGCAACCCAACGAAGGTTAATGAGTTCTTTAAGTCATACTGCCGAAGAAAAATACCTGGAACTGATCACGTCTTGTCCCACCATTCCGCAAAGAGTACCTCAACATATGATGGCAAGTTACCTGGGTATCACTCCGGAAACTTTAAGCAGGATAAGGAAGCAGATGACGTTAAAAAAGTAGGCAAATGGAACATTGAAACAGAACAAGAGACATCTAACTACCTTGGCATGTATTTAATTTAACCACCATTTTACTTGATATATATCAATAACATTTCTTGCCCTACCTCAATGGCAAAGGCAAAAACCTATGATAGCTTTGTCCTGTAAATAACAATACGACAGGACGTATCAACAATAATGTAAGTTTTTATTTTCCCGGTTATATATAAAAATCAGAAAGTGAGTATTGCGAACTGGTCAATAGGAAATGCCCAGGAAAGCTTTTTGTAAATCGGGATACATTTTTGTAGTAAATTAATTTTATATCACAGTTTAAAATAACAGTTATGGCAATTACATGGAAGATCGATCCAGCACACTCGGAGATTCAATTCAAAGTTAAACACCTGATGATCACTACAGTGACTGGATACTTTAGAAAATTTGATTTGGAAGTAGAAACCCAGAGTGAAGATTTTTCTTCTGCCAGCAAAATAGAGTTTACGGCAGAAATAGATTCAATAGATACCAATAATGACCAAAGAGATACGCACCTGAAATCTGCAGATTTCTTTGATAGTGAAAATCATAAGGAAATTAAATTCGTAGGGAAAAAATTTAATGCTGCCGGTGATCATGCTAATTTGACCGGGGATTTAACGATAAGAGGAACTACCAAACCTATTACCTTGAATGTGGAATATGGAGGTACTGTGGTAGACCCATATGGTCAAACAAAAGCTGGTTTCACAGTTAATGGTAAGATCAGCAGAAAAGAATTTGGCTTAACATGGAGCGCTGTTACTGAAGCCGGAAGCGTGGTGGTAAGTGATGAAATCAGGATTTTAGCAGAAGTTCAGTTGATCAAGCAAGGGTAAGACTATCTTTTTAGTATTAAGGATCTTACGCAATGTATAGTTTACATTGCGTTTTTTTTATTACTATAAACGGCCAAACAATAAAAAAGGGCCTTGTTAAAACAAAGCCCGTCCATTAATTATCACCAAAAAGAACTACTTATGAGATAAGTGTCTTGTCAAAAATGAATAAAAAGAATTAATAACACATAAGATCAGGATTAGAACTTTATTAGAATTTACTTTTGAAGTATTTCTTACTATCTGAAACAGTTACATATATAACTTAATATTATATTATTCCAGTGAATTAAAAATGCCCCGCATTAAAACGCGGGGCAAACCAACCAGTACACATAAAAAAACACAAATCTTCCCTTTTTACTTACTACCCTCAGTTGAAGTGTTTTTTTCCAATATGGCTATATATCTTTTTGCATCAGCATTATCAGGGTCCACCTCCAATACTTTTTCAAAATAATCCACTGCCTCATCATAATTCTTCTGAGTATTAGCTTCATAGGCTGCGAGGTAAGCTAATGCTTCCACCATCCATTTTTTATAATTGGTGTTGGTGGTATCTCCCTGCAAAACTTCTATAAGCTTTTTATAAACTGGTATCGCTAATCCATCCTTCATTTCCTTATCCAGCGAAGCATTGCTGCGTGCCTGCCAATAGTAGCCAAAGCTTTGTTCAGGATATTTGGCTACATACATTCCGAATACAGAATCAGCCATAGAAAAGTCTTGCGCCAGGTAATTGGCCAATCCCCAATTAAATAAGTCTACATTGGTTGCTTTTTCATTGCCTGTATAAAATTTACCCATCCATTTGGCCTCTGAAACATAATCCTTGTTTGCCTTAGCCGTTGTGGCCAGCTTCTTATAATAGTTGAATAGAGCAGCGGAATCTTTTTGAAGGCCAGCAGCTTTTTCTAGGAATACCAGGGCCGAATCTTTTTTGTCTGCCATATTGCTATATAATCCTGCAATCAACTCAAAATCTTTAGCAACCAGGTTGCTATCTTCTTCTTTATCAAAATACTCTTTGATATAATGTAAGGCTTTGCTGGAATCCCTGGTCTCTACATAACTATAGGCTAATAGCTTATAAATTCTTGGTTCCAACTTGTCTCCCTGGCTTGCCATCAATGCATTGGCATTTTGAATTGCTTTATTGTATTCTTTATTCAGGTACAGAAGATCCGTCAGGTCATATTGTGTTCTGATGGATGGGTCCGATTTTGCCAGGTACTGGTTATACAGCTGGAATGCTTTCGGAACATCATGGTAGAAATTGTAAACGTATAATTGGTATAAGGCCGGCGCGTAATCGGGGTCTGCAGCCAATGCTTTATTAAAGTATTCAAGGTATAGGTCTGCATTCTTTTGGGTAAGGAATATTTCACCAATCTTATAATCTGCCGCTGCATAATTTTGGTCTTCCTCCAATGCTTCTTTGTACGCTTTATAGGCTTCCGTACCATTATTCAATTTGCGATAGGCATCTCCCAACAGCACTTTCCATGCAGGGTTATGTTTGTCTTTTTTAATAGCCTTCGTTAATAATGAAATAGCATAATTGGCGTCGCCATTTTTATAATCAATATAGGATTGAGCAATTGAACCAAGAACCGTTTCATCTTTTTCTTTAGTTTCCTTCAAGGCTTCATTAAACAGCTGCGCCGACTCATTCATTTTATCCTGGAAAAGCAAGGCTGATCCCAATGCTACCTGGTACAATGGTTCTTCTTTAACACCTGCAGGAGCTTTCAAAAGTGTATCATAGGCTTTGTCAACCTTATCTTCAGCCAGGTACGATCTGGTTAGACCGAGCCATGCTTCAGGTTTAGCAGGTTGCTGGTTTAAAAAGGCATGAAATTCATTTTCCGCACTATTATACCGTTCATGATACAATAATTGGTTGGCAGTTTCCAGGGATTGGGCATTTAGAGCCAAATTCCCCAGGATAATTGGACTGAATAATAAAAATAATTTCTTCATGTGCTGAATTTTATGTGATTAATAATTGGTTCGATTAAGTGCGAGCACCTGCACCCTGGACCCGGGTTCCAGTATATCGGAAATATGCCTGTTCATCCATCCCACTTTAGTCTCGGATGAGGTATCAAGCAATAATACATCTGCATTTATTTTTTCAGCAAATAGCATTAATGCTTTGGCTTTATTATTTCCATGTAAAACTGAATATTCTACCTGGCAGTGAATTGATTCTTTAAGCCATTGATAAACTTTTAATAATGCACTGGCAGAAAAATCAGCTGGTATATTCTGTTCATTTGAAAAGGTAACGAGGTACACCTTTAAACTTGTTTTTTTGGATAGAGCAGTAATGGCATCCATCTTGTACCGGGGCACTTCCGTAGTTATTGGAACAACAAGGGTTTTTATCTTATTATTTAAAGAACCAGGTTTAACAGTCAAAACCGCACTTCCGGTTACCTCGCATAGCTCATTGGGAAGCACGGTATTCAAAAACGGTAGCCAAAAGTGATTAGAATTCTTACCTATTATTACCAGGTCTGCCTGTAGTTGTATGGCTTGTTGTTCAATACATCTTTGTATCGAAGAATGTCGTTCCAGGCTACAGGTAACTTTAAAGGAGGGGGTGGAGCCTTCAATGAACAATTTCCATTCTAACAATTTTTGTTCGGCTGACCGTACAGATTCGTAGTTATGATTTCTCCTGGTTAGTGGAATTAAGTTTGAGTTTATTTGTGGATATACATGCATAAGATGAATATGCCCTGATTGTCTTTCTGTTATTTCCATGGCTTTATTCACGGCAACCTCCGTATTTATTGAAAAATCAACCGGTAATAATATGGTTTTGAACGACTGGCACATAATAAACTGTTAACTTGGGTAAATCTAGGTTTGCCGTATTAATGCTGAATTAATCCCGGATTAAAATGCTATTAGAAGCTGAAACCCTGTGAATCTTATTCATTAATTTGCCATTATCAGATGGATGAAAGAAAAATATTAATAGTAGAAGACGAGCAAAAAATTGCTGATACTTTGAAGCTAGGCTTGAGTGAAAACGGCTATTATGTGGAAGTGGCTTACGATGGGCAGATAGGATTACGGCTTTTCGAACAACATGAATTCAACCTGGTTATATTGGATATTAACCTGCCAGGATTAAACGGGTACCAGCTTTGCAAGATCATACGCTCAAAAAGTCCACAAATTCCTATTATCATGTTAACTGCATTGAGTGCCCTCCAGGATAAGATTGAAGGGTATGATGCAGGGGCAGACGATTACATTATAAAACCCTTTGAATTCAAAGAGTTATTAATGAAGATCAGGGTTTTATTAAAGCGTACCATGGATCAACACCTGCCCGTAGGGAATGTTTTGCATGCTGCCGACCTGGAAATGAACCTGGATAGTAAGGAAGTAAAAAGAAATGGTGAAGTGATCAACCTTACTGCCAAAGAGTTTCAATTACTGGAATATTTGATCCGAAATAAAAATCGTGTAGTTTCAAGAGCTGATATCGCCATCAATGTTTGGGATATCGATTTTGATACCAACACAAATGTAATTGATGTGTACATTAATTATGTCCGAAATAAGATCGATAAAAGGTTTGAACAAAAACTGATACAAACGCAGGTGGGAATGGGTTATATCTTAAAAGAAAATGGCTGATCATGCCTGTACGTTCCCGTATCACACTACTGTTTTCCATGCTGGCATTTTTTATACTAAGCATTGTATGTGCCAGTGTATATTATTTTTCCTATCAACTCAGAATTGATACTATTATCTCCCGCCTGGCCAACCGGGCTGTTACTACGGCAAGACTTTTAAGTCAGAGGGAAATATTTGACGAAAGTCTTGTGAAAAGAATTGATTCTTCTACCACGCTTTCTTTGAAAAATAAAGTGGTGAAAGCTTATAATGAGAACAATGTTCAGATTTACAACTATGCGGAAAAGCCGGAAGACCAATTATTCTTTAACACTGACGTACTTGACAAAGCCAGAAAGCATGGAAGCTATTATTTTGTAAAGAATGAAAGGGAAGGGGTTGCATATTATTATAATCATGACAACGACCATATTGTTGTCATAACCGCTGGAGAAGACGCGGAAGGAAAGGCAAACCTGCAAAGCCTGTTGCGTATTTTGTTATTGAGTTTCCTGGTTGGAAACATAATTATATTGGTAACAGGCTATGTCTTTTCAGGAAGACTTTTACGTCCCATTAAGCAGATCAATAAGGATATAGCTGAAATTTCCGCTCAAAATCTTACCAGACGTTTACAGCAAGGTGAAGCACAAGATGAATGGCAACAATTGACCTTGACCATAAACCAGCTTTTAAATCGCCTGCAGGATAGTTTTGATTTGCAGAGGCGCTTTATTTCTAATGCCTCACACGAGTTGTCAACGCCACTGACTTCTATCTCCAGCCAGCTCGAAGTGGCATTGCAAAGAGAAAGATCGCCAAAGGAATACCACCAGGTCATTGAATCAACTTACCAGGATGTTCAACAAATGATCAAATTGACTCAAACCTTGCTGGAATTCGCCAAAGCATCGGGCAACTCGGGAGGTTTAGAGATCAACCTGGTAAGGATTGATGAAGTCATACTCGATCTCCCGGCTGAGATCAGCAAAATTGATCAAAACTATACAGTGTTGCTCCAGTTCAATGACCTGCCGGAAGATGAGGACAAATTATTTGTATTCGGCAATGAAGCATTACTCCTTACAGCAATAAAGAATATTGTATTAAATGCTTGTAAATATTCTACGGATAAAAAGGCAAATGTAAACCTGGCAACAGGGGAGGATAGTTTAATTATAACTGTCAGAAATAATGGAAAAGGTATTCCTAATGAAGAGTTGTCGATCATATTTGATCCATTCTACCGCGTGGAGAGTAACAAATCCACCCGGGGATTCGGCTTAGGACTTTCACTTGCCAATCGCATTATAAAATTGCACAAAGGGGAAATCAAGGTGCAGTCTGAAGAGAATGTTGAAACGATTTTTACAATCATCCTCCCCAGCGCCCATTCCCTGAATTCTTTTCAATCCTGACGCCTATCATTATTGGGGCAGCGCCGGAGAATTGGAATAATGACTCAATGCCTGTAATAAAGATATTACCATGTATGGTTTCATCACATTATACTGTGCATAAGAGGCATTTGGACCTACCTTAATGGTGAAGCAATTGCTCTTATCTATAAGCATCTTGAACATGTCTTCATCTGTTTTGTCATCGCCAACTGCAAAAATGAAATCGTAATGGTCTTTGGAAAGCACTTTTTTTATGGCTGTGCCTTTGTCTATTCCATTATTCCTGACCTCAATAATTTTATCACCTTGTATCACTTGTAAATGCCTGTTATGAATATATTCGGTAAGTTCACACACTAGTTCTGCTGCTCTAAACTTTCCCTGGTCTGCATGTGCAGTACGATAATGCCAAACCACGGAAAACTCTTTTTCTTCAATAAATGAATGCGGGCAGCGCCGAACAAACCGGTCCATGATAGTCAAAATTTTTTCTTTCCATTCGCTATGTGTTTGCACTTCCGTCGTCCATATTCCATTTTTCCATTTGCACCGGGCTCCATGCTCTGCTATTAGGTTTAAGGGCAATGTTCCGAAATGCTTATCAAGCCAGGCACTACTTCTGCCACTGATAATAAAAAGGTCATTTTGTGGATGGGTGGCTAGTTGCGTAAGCAGGTCAATCAATTCTGCCCCCGGGACAGCGTCTTCCGGTGAATTATTGAATGATACAAGCGTGCCATCATAATCAAGAAAAAGCAATCTCTTTTTAGCTTGCCTGTATGAATCCAGTAAATTCCGTTTTGAATATTCATCAAGAAATGTCTCCTGGAAGCTTTGCTGGTGCTGCTTTATATTATTTAGCCCCAGCATAAAGTCTGAAGCCCATGTTTGGACGTCATAATTTTCCAGCCTTTTTTGCATCGAGGTGATTCTTTCATTTTGTTCGCTTTCCTCCATTTCCAGTCCAACCTTGATCTGTTCAGCCATTTCCATCGTGTCGTTAGGGTTGATCATGAGCGCTTCAGTTAATTCCCTGGCCGCACCAGCCATTTCACTAATGATCAGCACTCCTTTTTTATCTCTCCGGCTGGCCACGAATTCTTTGGAAACCAGGTTCATTCCATCTCTCAGCGGTGTTATCAAAGCCAAATCACAACTGGTATATAATGCCATCATTTCATGAAACTCCAGTGAGTTGTATTGATATATCACTGGCTGCCAGTGAATATTTCCTATATGACTATTGATGCGGCTGATCATTTCATCTATCAGCTTTTTCCTTTCCACATATTTGGGAATGGTGTCACGCGAAGGAACTACCACAATAATAAAAACGACCTTATTATGATATTGAGGGTTTTCTTTTAAAAAGTATTCGTAAGCCCTTAGCCTGTTTTGTACCCCCTTTGTATAATCGAGGCGATCTACCGAAAAAATGATCTTTCTTTCCTTCTCCTGTTCTTTCAATACGTTGCGAAGCGCCACCACTTTTTCATCATTATATGCATTATTAAAGTGGGCATAATCAATGCTAATAGGGAAAACATCAACTTTTATCAGCCGGTCATTGTAGCGGATGATATTGCGTTCATTATCTACGCCCAGTATCATTTGAATACTTTGCAGAAAGTGGGAAGCATAATCTATAGTATGAAACCCTATAAGGTCTGCCCCCAGCATTCCTTTCATAATGCCTTGCTGCCATTTGCGTGGCAGCAGGCGAAAAATCTCAAAAGAAGGAAAAGGTATATGTAAGAATACGCCAATAGAAATTTCCGGTATCAATTCTCTCATCATCTGGGCCAGGGGCAACAAATGATAATCATGGATCCAAATAGTATCACCGGCAGCACAATTTCTATAAAGTATTTCAGCAAACTGTTGATTCACTTTCATGTAATGAGGGTATTCGTCCATACGGTACTCAGCATAGCTGGGGAAGTAGTGGAACAAAGGCCAGATCACTGAATTTGAAAAGCCATTATAGTATTTTTCATAGTCGGTATTGGCAATATGAACCGGCACGTACGTAAAAGTTGATTGCTGGATCTTATGTGCTACTTCCTGCCAGACAGCACCATTACAACCAGGCACACCTACCCAAAAGAAATCAGAAAATTCATCTCCTGAATGTTGCAAATAGCTGTTAACGGCAGTAACCAATCCGCCTGATGATTGTGATATCTCAGCTTCTTCACCATGAATAGTAATGGTGACGGGTAGCCTGTTGGCTACAATAAACAGTCTTTTGGATCTGGTAATTTTCATTTTCCCCTCCAGTGTTTAAAGTTTGAAAGGTATTGCCAGCATAATAGGAGGGTATTAAAAGGAAATTAGATTACTATTAGATTTATAAAATTGTTTATTAAACTATTGATACTGCTTACCTTGCGGCGATGAAGTGGCAATGGCTATCCAGGATCAGAAGGCAGGGAAAATACCGTTTTGACAGCCTGGCCACTGATCGCATCAAGCGTAATATTTTACAGGCTTTTCCTTTTTGGACTGCTTCTTTGATCACAGGCCTGGTAGCTGTAGGTTACACCAAGTTATTTGGCTATTCTGAAGGTTTGCTGCACAGTATTTTACATTGGAAGCCATGGATGATCTTTATTGTCACGCCTTTGTGTTTTTTCATTGCCTGGTACATGGTTCAATTGTTTGCACCTAATGCCAGGGGAAGTGGTATCCCCCAGGTCATGGCTGCCATTGATCTGTCAACCCCGCGGCATAAGGAAAAAATAAATCGCTTGCTAAGCTTCCCCATAATATTGACCAAAATAGGTTCCAGTCTGATGATGGTTTTAGGTGGGGGCGCCATAGGCCGCGAAGGACCTACCATACAGGTGTCCGGATCTATTTTCAGCATTATACAAAAATGGATTCCTGCATCCTGGCCAAGGTTATCAAAACAAAGTTTTATTCTCACCGGGGCTGCTGCAGGACTGGCTGCTGCTTTTAATACTCCTTTAGGTGGTGTGGTCTTTGCCATGGAGGAATTGGCAAAAGTGCATGTAAGGTTTTTCCGTACGGCTTTATTTTCTGCAGTCATCATTTCCGGCCTTACTGCTCAAGGTCTTTTAGGACCATATCTATACCTTGGTTACCCCGATGTGAAGAATCTTCATATATTGATTTTACTAAGTGTGGCAGCCACCGCTGTATTATCAGGAATGGCCGGGAGCTTTATGTGCAAAATGACACTTAGAATGATGCGTTGGAAGGCTTCTTTTAACCAGGTGCAATCCTTACTTTTTGTAATACTTGCAGGTCTGCTGATAGCTTCAATTGCCTATTTTCTAAATGAACAGGTATTAGGATCCGGAAAAGACCTGATGAATAATGTGCTTTTTTCTCCGGAAAAAAAATCCTCCTGGCATACAGTTTTGTTCAGAATCTTAGGTCCCATTATTTGTTTTAATACCGGTGCGGCTGGAGGTATATTTGCTCCCTCACTAGCAGCCGGTGCCTCTATCGGCGCATTCTTCTCCCAGCTTTTTCATTTTGTGGATTCCAATGCCAACATACTTATTCTGTGCGGCATGGTGGGTTTCCTTACCGGGGTTACCCGCACACCTTTTACTTCAGCCATCCTGGTGCTGGAGATGACAGACAGGCACAGTGTGATATTTCATTTAATGCTGGCAGCCCTCATTTCGCATATAGCAGCCCTCATAGTGGACAAGCATTCCTTTTATGAGCAACTGAAACATGACTATGTCAAACAGGAAATGAATAGGGAAGAAGAGGAAAAAGCTATTGAAGTTCAATAGCTTCCAAAAATTTCAATGGCTACGTAAATTCCAATTTTTATCGTCCGATACCTGCGTGTTTAAAGGAAATAATATTCAAATGAGATGGCATAGCATTTTTTTAACGTTTAACCATAGAATTGAATACTGTAAAACCTTACCTTAGCCCGCTATGACAGTAGAACAAATTGAAACGTTTTTGGCTAAAGAAACCATTCCACAAGGAAAGATCATTCGTTTTGAATTAAAGAAAAGAAACCCAGTTAGAGGTTTGATCGTTCAAGGTCGCGATTATAATGACTTGAAAGCCAAGAATTTCTGGCGCATAGTTACTCAAACTAACCTGGCTGCCTATCAAAAAACACAGGATATCAACCTGGCAAAGATCTTTGCAGGATCAGATTTTGCAAAGCTTTCCCTTGTTACCAATAAGCCTGAAGACGCTTAAGGAGTTATTGCTCTTTCATTTCCAGGGGGTAATGGTTTGCCACCTCTATCATAGAACCTTTTTTGAAATATCATCAAGGATCCTGACCGCGTGTTCTCTCGAGTTTTCAATGAATAGGCGGTGTGTATTCATTCCCCCACATATTACACCCGCCAGGTAAATATTCTTTTGATTGGTTTCATGGGTCTCCTCATTGTAGGTAGGTTTACAGCTTTCATCATCACAAAGCTCAATTCCGATTTTTCTTAAAAATGGTAAGTTAGGTTGATATCCTGTCAGGGCAAGCACCCAATCATTTTCCAAAACCACCTTTCCTTCCGGCGTTTCAATTTCCACTTCTTTTTCCCTTATGGCAACTATCCTCGAGTTATAATAGGCTTTGATTGAACCTTCCTTTATACGGTTCTCGATATCTGGCCTTACCCAATATTTAACTCTCTGGCCAACTTCGGGACCCCTTATCACCATAGTTACCTTAGCGCCTTTGCGCCATGTTTCCAATGCCGCATCAACCGCTGAGTTTTGTGCACCCACTACCAATACTTTTTGAAAAGCATAAAAATGTGGGTCTTTATAATAGTGCTTCACTTTAGGAAGGTCTTCGCCGGGCACATTTAAAAGATAAGGGATGTCGTAAAAGCCGGTTGAAATAATAAGGTAACTGGCCTGGTAAGAAGTTTTATTTGTTATTACTTCGTAACGTTCTTCTGGATCTTTTGCAGGCACTGTTTTCACATTGATAACTTCTTCAAAAAGATGAATGTGAATATGATTGTCAGCAGCCACTCTCCGATAGTATTCCAAAGCTTCATTTCGGGTAGGCTTAGGATTATTGGATACAAATGGAACATTTCCAATTTCCAGTCTTTCAGAGGTAGAGAAAAAAGTCATGTTCACAGGATAATTATATAAGGAGTTGACCAATGTGCCCTTTTCTAATATCAGGTAATCAATATTCCGTTTTTTGGCTTCCAGGGCACAGGCTATTCCAATGGGACCTCCACCTATGATGATCAGTGTATATGATTGTTTATGATTCAATGACTTGATTTTAGTGTTTATGTTTTTCTTTCAGAGGCGCACTTTTGATCCGGCCCTGACCTGTATCTGCGATCCTTCAGCAAGGAATACAGAAGCCGGGCGCTCGTTCAATGCGTCTGCAAACTCTTTACCATATAATACCGCTGTATTGCATTGTATGTTATAAGAACTAACGGGATGAACTCTCCATTTAGGATGTAGCACCTGATATAAGCCTGTGCAAGCATCATTGATCCTGGTATAACCCCAATAATGTTCTGTTATGAATTCCTCTGCAGATCCCTCAGTAATTTCTACTGGCTGTACCTGCGAAACAACCGATATGTGGTTCCATTCCTGTTGAACCTTCCATTCATAAGAAATGTGGAGAGAACCATTTTCCTGGTTCCAGTTGTGCTTCATGGGCAAGGTCATATAATTCTCACCATAAATGGTATTAGCCATAAAACTGATCATTCTTTTTGGAACGATCTCTTTTAAAAATACAACACCTCTTTTCCAGTGTTGATCTTCTTTATATCTGACATAAAAACGAAGATTCACTTCTTCAAAAGAAGTGTGAAAGGGGAAGGAGATACCCATTACCCTAGTATTATGAAAAAGAAACCCTACAAGGCTTACATAATAATTACCTTCAAAATCATCCAGTTCTGTTTTACATGGCAAATGCTTTTTCAAGATCTCCGGATCTATCAGGTAATTAGCCATGATCAGGTTGCGCCATTCTGCATCTAAAAAATTCCTGGGCATTCTCAAAGATAAACTTCGAATGATAGAATTTAGGTCATAAAAACCACTGTAAAACATACATTATCTTTGCCGCGCTTAAACATGCTATATGAATAAAGAAGTCTATATCGTCTCCGCAGTGCGTACACCTATTGGAAGTTTTGGAGGTGCTTTAAAAGATATGCCCGCTCCAAGGCTTGGAGCAATTGCCATAAAGGCTGCAGTAGAAAAAGCCGGTATCAAACCCGGGCAGGTCAATGAAGTTTTAATGGGATGTGTCATCCAGGCTAACCTGGGCCAGGCACCTGCCCGCCAGGCAGCCCGTTACGCCGGATTGCCTGATAATGTAATCTGCACAACAGTAAATAAAGTCTGTGCCAGTGGAATGAAAGCAATAGCCCAGGGAGCTCAAAGTATTTTGCTGGGTGATGCTGATATAGTGGTGGCCGGGGGTATGGAAAACATGAGTGCTGTTCCGTTTTATGTTGAAAATTTAAGATGGGGAAACAAATACGGTAACACCTCGATGATAGATGGTCTTGCTAAGGATGGACTTACAGATTGCTATAGCAATACGGCAATGGGCAATGCAGCAGACCAGTGTGCTTCAGAAAATGTAATCAGTAGGGAAGAACAGGATGCTTTTGCCACAGAAAGCTATAAGCGCAGCCAGGCGGCCTGGGACAATGGAAAGTTCAATGATGAAATTGTGCCCGTGGAGATACCTTCCCGTAAAGGTGATCCAATAATCGTTTCAAAAGATGAAGAACCCTGGAATGTGAAATTTGATAAAATAGCTTCTTTGAAACCTGCTTTTAGCAAGGAGGGTACAGTCACTGCCGCAAATGCTTCGACTATGAATGATGGAGCAGCAGCGGTTGTTTTAATGAGCAGTGATAAAGCCAAAGAATTAGGTATAAAGCCCCTGGCTGTTATTAGATCTTATGCAGATGCAGAACAGGAGCCTGTGTGGTTCACTACTACGCCAAGCATTGCGGTGCCTCTGGCAGTGAAAAAGGCCGGTATAACCATGCAAGACATCGATTTTGTGGAGCTCAATGAAGCCTTTAGTGTAGTGGGTATAGTTAACACCCGTAAAATGAATCTGGATCCAAACAAGGTAAATGTAAATGGTGGTGCCGTTTCTATTGGCCATCCATTAGGTTGCAGTGGCGCGCGGATAATTGTAACCCTTATCAACGTGCTGAAACAAAACAAGGGCAAATATGGAGCTGCAGGTATTTGCAATGGCGGAGGCGGTGCTTCTGCAATGGTTATAGAGAACTTATAAGGTCAATCGCCATTATATTCAAGCATATTGCCGTCCCCGCTTCACAGGGGACGGCTTTTTTTATCTGTAATAAGTAAAAGATAAATATCTGCCTTTCCCTTTTTATAGGATTGCCCGAAGTCATTAATGCCCGGGAAAATTTCATTATTATTCAGTTTTACAATCACTAACCAAAAGTTGCATTTTGTCGAATATTATATAACTCAATAATAGGGCTTTATTCCTACCTGCCTAATAGTTCCAGTAATATTAGTTGCAGGTAACCATATGATAAACCCGTACTAACTCCGTATAATCCCCGTATTGTCCCCGTTCATTCCCCGTTTGCATACGGGTTTGCTACGGGTATATAACGACTAAGGAACGAGGTATTAATGGAGTTAAGTGGCAGTTGATCGGTCGCAGGTAGAAGATTAAATAACTATATCTACATAGAGCCTCTCTAAATGTTATTTTTTAAAGAAGGGTTGATGCCAATGGAGATTGACAGTTTAGGGATATGGTATTTAAATTGGAAACTATGAATGTTCGCACAGTTATGATCTTTTATACTTTATTCTAAGCACCACCATAGTTATATTTACCAGGAAAGAAAAACAATTGGTAGCAATGATGGGGAAGTCATCTCTTTTGATACCATAAATAATCCACAGAATTAAGCCGGCCATCAATACCAATAACATCAATAATGACACATCTTCTGCTTTTTTTTCTTTTAAAGTTTTAATTACCTGTGGTAGGAGGGAGCAGGCAGTGAAAACGCCGGCAGCCAAACCAATGATCTGAGTTGAATCCATACAGATATATTGCAATTTTTTCGCCAGCTATCTCGGTTAATCTTATGTTTACCTTTTATCCAACAGGCTATTATGAAACTTTCAATTATTATGATCCTTGCAGGCTTAATTCTTGGTTCCTGTACCAGGGGATGGACCACAACTGACGAACAACAGTTTACAGGCGGGTGCCTGAAGGGAGCTTTTAACGATATGGATAGTGCAAAAGCCAAAAGGTACTGTGATTGTATGTTAAGTCAATTGAAGCAGCGCTATCCAAATGCAAGTGACCTGAAATATGCTAAAGCAGACACTGCCCTATACAGGCTGGGAAAGCAATGCATGCAATAACGCATGTTAAATTGGGGCCTGGTGCCTCAAAAATTTAATGCAGACGATTTACTGCCAGGAGTTGATTAGCTTAGTTTCATTCATTTTAGGTTTTCTCCATACACTCTGCTAATTTTGCCCCGCTTTTAATTAATAAATTCTACAATGAGACAAATTCCTTTTCGTGAAGCCCTTCGTGAAGCTATGAGTGAAGAAATGCGCAGGGATAACAGGGTGTTTTTAATGGGTGAAGAAGTGGCTGAATACAATGGTGCCTACAAAGTAAGCCAGGGTATGCTTGCCGAATTCGGGCCAAGGCGTGTTTTGGATACTCCCATAGCAGAATTGGGCTTTACAGCGGTAGGCGTGGGTGCTGCACAAAATGGGCTTCGTCCTATTGTTGAATTTATGACCTGGAACTTTGCCGTGCTGGCTTTGGACCAGATTCTTAATACAGCTTCTAAAATGCTGGCTATGAGCGGTGGCCAGATTACCTGCCCCATTGTATTCCGTGGGCCTAATGGATCTGCCGGCCAGTTGGGAGCGCAACACTCTACAGCCTTTGAATCACTCTATGCCAATATTCCAGGGTTGAAAGTTGTATCTGTAAGTAACGGATACGATGGAAAAGGTTTATTGAAGCAAGCCATCAGGTATGAAGAAGATCCTGTTATGTTTATGGAAAGCGAAGTGATGTATGGTGAGAAAAGCGAGGTGCCTGAAGAAGAATATTACATTCCTTTAGGTAAGGCTGATGTGAAAAAACAAGGAACTGATGTAACTATAGTTTCTTTTAATAAAATGATGAAAGTGGCCCTGGGTGCTGCCGCTGAATTGGAAAAAGAAGGAGTAAGTGCAGAAGTAATAGACTTGCGTACTATACGTCCCCTTGACTGGATGACTATCCTGGAAAGCGTAAAGAAAACCAATCGCCTGGTTATTGTGGAAGAGCAATGGCCATTTGCATCAGTGTCTTCCGAAATTACTTACCGGATTCAGAAGGAAGGATTTGATTACCTGGATGCGCCTATTCGCAGGATCACGGCGGCCGATGCACCATTGCACTATGCACCCAACCTGGTTGCCGCTGCTTTACCGGATGTGTCTCGCACAGTGAAACTGGTTAAAGAAGTGATGTATTTAAATAAATAGAATTGCCAGGGCATTCAATGTACCTGGTTTTGTCGATGAGCTTAGGCGGTTTTTGGGTTGCCGATCTCTGTAACTTGTTCATTTTCATCTAGTTTATTTAAAAAAAAATATTTTAAAATAAGTTTTGAAAATCCGTTTTTAGCCCACATCTTTGTCTCGGTTTTTCATAGGATATTGGATTTTACACGAGGCTGGATTTCTATCCGGCCTTTTTCTTTTCCTCTTACCTCTCTTCCCATTATTGTGCTGATTTCGTTTACTTTGCCAACTTAATAAAATCTATGGCCACGATTCTCATTATTGATGATGAAAAAGCAATCAGGAAGACATTAACAGAAATACTTTCATTTGAAGGATATAAAATAGAAGAAGCGGCCGATGGTGAAGAAGGCCTGAAAAAGTTTAAGGAGAAAGCCTTCGATGCTGTGCTGTGCGATATAAAAATGCCTAAGATAGATGGCATCGATTTTTTGCAGAAAGCTGTAGAGATCAATGCTGATGTTCCAATTATTATGATCTCCGGGCACGGCAATATTGAAACAGCGGTAGAGGCCGTAAAAAAGGGAGCTTACGATTTCATCCAGAAACCACCAGACCTAAACAGGTTATTGATCACTATCCGTAACGCTATGGAGCGCAATACACTGGTTCATGAAACCAAGACTTTGAAGCGTAAAGCATTTAAGGTACAGGAGATGATCGGTGAGTCGGAAGCTATCAAAAAAATAAAGGATACAATTGAAAAGGTAGCTCCAACTGAAGCCAGGGTTATGATTACTGGTGAGAACGGTGTAGGTAAGGAACTGGTAGCGCGCTGGCTTCATGAAAAAAGCAACCGTTCGGGTAATGCACTGGTGGAAGTCAATTGTGCTGCCATACCCGGAGAGCTCATTGAAAGCGAATTGTTTGGTCATGAAAAAGGATCATTTACATCAGCCATAAAGCAAAGAATAGGGAAATTTGAACAGGCAAGCGGCGGAACACTTTTCCTTGATGAAATAGGTGATATGAGCCTGAGTGCACAGGCAAAGGTGCTTAGGGCCTTGCAGGAAGGTAAAATAACAAGGGTAGGAGCAGACAAGGATATTTCAGTAGATGTACGGGTAGTAGCAGCCACCAATAAGGATCTGTTGAAGGAGGTGGAAGCTAAAAACTTTCGCTTGGACCTGTATCACAGGTTAAGCGTAATAGTGATTCATGTTCCTTCTCTTAATGACCGGCGTGAAGATATTCCCTTGCTAATAGAAAGCTTCCTGGATGATATCTGCGAAGATTATGGCGTATCAAGAAAAATGATGTCTGATGATGCCATGAAGTTGTTGCAGGAATATAACTGGACAGGTAATATCAGGGAATTGCGAAACGTGGTGGAAAGGCTTATTATCCTTTCAGGCAAAAGCATAACCAGGGATGATGTAAGAAGTTATGTGCTCCCCAAATAATTGCATTTGATGATTTGATGCACGCCAGGGAGCAGTTATCAAAACCTAATTGGAAGGCGGATTCCGGATAAAATCATAAATCCGGAGGTCAGAATTTAATATAGTAAGGTTTACAAATGACCTTTGTATTTTTTTTACGCCTTCCCCGGATGCTATGATCTTTTTGTTATGAAAGGTCCTGCACACATTTTCAAAATAATCGTCAATTGCGAAACCTGTAAAGTTGGTCAGAGTATGAATATACAGGTAATGAACACCAGGCCGGCTTAATACTTCGTTGGCTTGCCTGGTTGAAATATTTGACCCAAGATACAATGTGCACCACCCGGATTTCTTCAGTAAATAATTGATGAATAATAAGGGAAGTTCATGATATTCTTCTTCAGGACTCATTAATACAATAGAAGGGGTATTGCTTTTTATTTCTAATTTTTCTGTTTCGGCAATGATCTTATTTTGTATTAGATAGCTTGTAAAGTGTTCCTGCGCCGGGATTACATTATTGGTTGACCACAACAGGCCAATTTTCAATAGAAAAGGGTAACAAAGTTCTGCCACACATCTTTCAAAGCCAATATTATCACTCACCTGGTTGATAATGGTGATGAATCTTTTTTCATCAAAGTCCAGTGCTGCTTCTATCAGTTGATTGATGAATGCCTGAAAGTTCACTGGTCCAAAGGTGGCCTGGTTCACGAGGTCGGTAATTTGTTGCTGGGTCAGTGCGGCTATCTTAGAAACCTTCCAACCGCTCTGGTACAGGAATGAAATCCGAAGCAATTGTTTAAGGTCTTCATTATCATAGATCCTGTGCTTGCTTTCCTTGCGTTTAGCCGTAAAAAGGTCATAACGTTGTTCCCATATGCGCAAAGTATGGGCTTTAATTCCAGTTAAATTCTCTATATCCTTAATAGTGAATGCCTGCATATATAAAAAAACGGAATTGCCAATCATACACTTTAGCAAAAACTTTGCTTACATTGGCTGCCGCAAGGTCTATTAAATAATACATTTGTTTGGCTTAAAAATAAGAGAATGCCTGCTTATCATCTTTTTATTGTTTATTTAATTTCTGTACTTCTTGTTTTTCTTCCATCTTTTGGAGCCGCCGGAATGTTCCGGAAGGCAGGTGTTGCTTCCTGGAAGGCATATATTCCTTTTTATAATACATGGGTTATGCAGGAGCTTGCCCAAAGACCTAAGCATTGGGTTTTCTGGCAATTCATTCCTGTGGTAGGCTGGTTCATCACACCCGGAATTTATATTGAATTTGTCAAATTGTTTGGACGCTTTGGGTTTTTGGAACATACCCTGGCAGCCTTATTTGCACCTTTTTATTTTCCTTACCTGGGATATAATGATAAGATTCATTACATAGGCCCTGAAGGGGCTAAGAGATACCATAAACCTGCCTGGAGAGAATGGGTGGACGCAGCTGTATTTGCCATTGTTGCGGCTACGCTTATACGTACTTTTATTTTTGAGGCATATACTATTCCTTCCGGTTCTATGGAAAAAACATTGCTGATCAATGATTTTCTTTTTGTAAGTAAATTCAGCTATGGCCCCCGGATTCCGAATACTCCATTATCAATTCCTTTTGTACACAACTATATTCCTGGTACCAGCCGTAAATCTTATAGCGAGTTGATTGAATTGCCTTATATACGCTGGTGGTCATCACCGGTAAATAGAGGTGATGTGGTGGTATTTAATTTCCCGGCTGGAGATACGGTGATCAATTTACCCGATTTCCAATCAGCCAGGCCTTATTATGATGTGATACGTAGCCAGGAATTCAATGGCAATCCTGCTGCCGGCAGAAACTTCATTTTATCTAATCAGGATCAGTACCCAATAGCAGTGCATCCTCCTGATAAAACGGACAATTATATCAAAAGATGTGTAGGTGTGTCAGGTGATATGATCGAGGTAAAGAACAATGTAGTATTTGCCAATGGAAAGGAAGAACCTAATCCGCCCATGTCTATGATCAATTATACAGTGATCACCAATGGACAGACGCTGGATGCTGAGACCATGAAGGAGCAATACAATGCCGATATAGAGAAAGGTGAATTCATGCAGGGCGATCAGCCCAATGTGTATTATATGTCATTGACAGAAAAAGCTAAAAATGACCTGGTGAAAAGCGGTATTGCCAGGCAGGTAGTACCTACAGTAAATTACCAGGCCGGAGGCGGAGCTGTTTTTCCATATGATGTGAAGCATAATTGGACAAGAGATAATTATGGGCCTATCTGGATTCCTAAAAAAGGTGCTGTCCTGCAACTTACGGCAGATAATTATAGTTTGTATGAACGTAGTATAAGAGTGTATGAGCACAATGATTTTGAAATGAAAGATGGCAAGTTCATATTAAATGGCAAGGAGGTAAACTCTTATACTTTCAAAATGAATTATTATTGGATGATGGGAGATAACCGCCAGGGATCCCAGGATTCAAGGTATTGGGGATTTGTTCCGGAAGATAGGGTGGTGGGCAAGGCCTGGCTCATTTGGTTTAGCTGGGATGGAGGGCCCCGTTGGAGCAGGTTGTTCAAGACAGTAAAATAAATTACCTTTAATTGCCTTTCAGTAAAACTGGAGGGCATTTTTGTCTCTAATTGAAAAGTATGAAGGAAAAAAAATTTGAGTTTAATTACACAGTTTACGATAGTATTGAAGAGCTGCCCGATGAACAACGCTGGTTGTTGAATGAAGCAAGGGAAGTGACCGAGCAAGCTTATGCACCTTATTCTAAGTTCCAGGTAGGTGCTGTTGCCAAGATGGCTAATGGTGAGATCATTGCAGGAAGCAACCAGGAAAATGCCTCTTTCCCCGTAGGTCTATGTGCTGAAAGGGTTTTATTGGCTTCTATTTCATCCGTATTCCCAAAAATACCTATAGAGACCATTGCTATCAGTTATAAAAGCGAACACCAGCAAAGTGATCATCCTATTTCCCCTTGTGGCATTTGCAGGCAATCGCTCCAGGAATTTGAAAGTAGGGTGAATCATCCTGTTCAGCTAATATTGGGCGGCATGACAGGGCCGGTTTATGTCATTGACAGCGCAAGCAGGTTATTACCCCTGGCATTTACAAGCGAGGAACTTAGATAGTTTTCCCGCTAATTAAAATAATTGTTGAACACCTGAGTGGAACCTGGCTTCATGGTTGAGCAGCCATTGCTTTCTCCATAAGCCTCCTGCATAGCCAGTAAGAGACCTGTTGCTGCCAATGACGCGGTGACAGGGAATGATAATCGCAATATTATTTCTGCCATTAGCCGATGCTACTGCTCTTATGGCTTTGGTATCACCATATTGTTTAGCCAGGTCGTTGTAACTAATGGTTTTGCCATAAGGTATCTTATAAAGCAAATCCCAGATTTTTTGTTGAAACTCAGTTCCCTGCTGACTCATGGGAATATTGAATGATTTGAGATCACCCGTGAAATATGCTTTCAATTGTCGTGAAGTTTCATCGAGAATGGGGTGGTGATCTTCTGTTATTTTTTCATCATCTTCCATAAAAGAAGCCAAAAGCAGGTGCTCCCCGGAAGATTGAAGCTTTATGGTACCTATAGGTGACTTAAATGAGGAAGAATACAGTTCCATTAGCCAATCTTTAAACCATTAGAAACTTTAGCCTGTGGCTGTAACAATACCACTTCATTATTTTCATTATAAATGCCCAGCACCAGGCATTCGCTTGTAAAATTGGCAATTTGCTTGGGTGGAAAATTTACAATGGCAATTACCTGTTGTCCCATCAATTGATCTGTAGTGTAAAGTTGAGTGATCTGTGCTGAGGATTGCCTGGTGCCCAAGGGGCCAAAATCAATGGTTAACTGGTAGGCTGGTTTCCTGGCTTTAGGGAAAGCCTGTGCCATTATGATTGTTCCAGTTCTTATATCTATCTTTTCAAAGTCAGACCAGGTGATCGTCTCCATATTATTTAATCCAGTAAGTTGGCCAGGTTTAGCATTTCTTCTTTTTTATACAGCTCCTTTTCATTGTCAAAGCATTTCGAAGCCTCTTCTAAAAGGTGTTGAATCACTTTTTTATTGCTTAATGGTTTGAAATATGAATCAACAATGGGAACTGATATCCTATTGAAATAGTTTTCAATGTCCTTGTGGGTAAATACCATACCACTGGTGGGATCTATAAAAAATTCTATTTTATCCAGTTGAGCAGTTGTCACCTCATTGTTGAAGCCGGGCTTAAAATAGGCTAATACAAATTGCCGCGGAACACCTATAGCCTTTACGGGTATGTCCAGGAGATCTGAAAGTATAAGGTATAAGATACCGTTGCTTAATTGGTTTCCACGTTTGGATTCAAGAACTTTATTTAGGAGGAAATCATTAATATCTGAATAAGCTATTTCTGTTCCTTTAAGACTATGATAGCTATAGAGTATCCCGGTAATGATACGCACCTGTTCCAAAGGTGTCAGGTAATTATTCAATTCTAACCAAATATTCCGCCTGATTTTCTCTACTTCCAACAACACAGGACTGGTGCTTAATTCAGGAAACTGAAATTTGGCCACCAGTAAAGCCACAACTAAAAGATCATGATGCCCTGCAAGGTTCCATTGCCTGAAATCTTCCATCAGGTCAGTATAATGTAACCGGTGGATGATCAATTCGATCCTCTCCTGGATTTGCTGGTCTGGAGTAAGTTCCCAAAGATTCTCGAGATTAGGGATGATGGTTCTGCCAAAGCCAACTATTTTATTGGATACTGCACCAAACACTTCTTCATCCGGATCATCAATCAGGTTTAAAAGGGCTGATATTTCTTTTGTTTGTTCCATTCTGCACTATATCGTAAAAATAAATCTGTTTATTTCTTAGGGCTTTTTTTGCTTGCAGCTTTTTTGCTTGCAGTTTTTTTAGCAGCAGTTTTTTTGGCTGCCGCTTTAGGAGCAGCAGCTTTTTTAGCAGCTTTTTTGGCAAAAGCTCCCGGCACCTGCGCTTCGATCATCTTTTTTACTTCTTCCAAAGGAATGGTAGTCAACTCTTCTGCTGACAATTTTTCTCCATTAGATCCTCTTCCCAATTTCAGCATTTTTTTCCCAAACCGTATATAAGGTCCCCAACGGCCATTTTCAATTGATATTTTTTCTGATGGCCACTGCTGAATATAACGGTTAGCTTCTTTTTCTACCTTTTTTTGAATTAATTCTTCAATGTCTTTTTGTGACAATGAGTCGAAATTATAAGCCCTCGGCACATTGATGAAGAGGTCATTCCATTTTATAAATGGCCCAAACCTTCCTTTGCCTTTGGTAACAGGCAGTCCTTCAAAATGAGCGATGGGAGCGTCAGCTACCTGTTTATCGCTTATAAGTTCAATAGCCCTGTCCAAATCCATATCAAATGGATCTACTCCCTTTGGCAGTGAAATAAATTGCTCACCATATTTCACATAAGGTCCAAACCTTCCTGTATTCACAGAAACTTCCTGGCCTTCATGTTCACCCAGGATTAACGGCAATCTAAAAAGATCCATTGCTTCATCCAGGGAAATGGTTTCAATGCTTTGACCTTGTTTCAATTTGGCAAAACGGGGTTTTTCCTCACTTTCAGTAGCCCCTATCTGCACCATCGGTCCATAACGCCCCATTCGTGCAAAAACTGGTTTACCAGTACCAGGCTCTATTCCCAATTCTCTTTCACCCCTGATGCGTTCGGCTGTTTCAATTGTTTTTTCTACATCCTTCTTAAATGGGTTATAAAAGTCATTGATCATTTTGCTCCACAAAACCTTACCCTGGGCCACATCATCAAATCCTTCCTCAATTCGGGCTGTAAAGCTGTAATCCATGATATCATCAAAATACTGTTTTAAAAAGTCTGTAACTACTAAACCCAGATCTGTTGGAAACAATTTTGATTTTTCTGCGCCTGTATTTTCAGTTTCTGTCTTTTTACTAACTGTGTCATTAATTAAGGTGAAAACACTATAGGACCTTTGGATACCCTCTTTGTCTCTTTTTTCTACATAGCCTCTTTTTTGGATGGTAGAAATGGTAGGGGCATAAGTAGATGGCCTTCCAATTCCCAATTCCTCAAGTTTCTTAACCAATGAAGCTTCCGTGTAACGGGGTAGAGGCCTGGTAAAACGCTCTATCGCCTTCATTTCTTTGAAATTCAGTTGCTGATTTACTTTCAAAGGAGGCAACATGCCTTCCTGATCGGCTTCGTCTCCATCGATATCTTCATCATCGAGATCTTCCCTGTACACTTTGATAAAACCATCGAATTTCAATACCTCACCTTGCGCTGTTAATTCTGCTTTATTAGTTGATACGGTGATCTTCGCAATTGTTTTTTCTAATTCTGCATCTGCCATTTGACTGGCCATGGTCCTTTTCCAGATCAATTCATATAAACGTTTCGTATCTGCATCATTAACTGTTGTATTAGACATGTAAGTAGGCCGTATGGCTTCGTGCGCTTCCTGTGCAGATTCATTTTTGTTCTTATAGCGACGTGATTTATGGTATTTTTTTCCATAGGAAGATGTGATGGTTTTCTCAATGTCCTCCATGGCGGTTTCACTCAGGTTGACAGAGTCCGTACGCATATAGGTTATCTGGCCATTCTCATAAAGCTTTTGGGCAAGCAACATGGTACGGCTTACTCCATAACCGAGTTTCCGGCTGGCTTCCTGTTGAAGAGTAGATGTAGTAAAAGGAGCGGCAGGGCTACGACGGGTTGGTTTTACCTGGATATCATTGACGGTATATTTAGCACCTTTACATTCATTCAGAAACTTTTCAGCATCCGTAGCTTTAGAAAATCTTGAGCCTTCAGCTTTAAATGATACCTGTTTGCCAGCAATATCCAAAGCAGTGAAAACTGCTTCAACCTTAAAACTACTTTGGGGTGTGAAAGCATTAATTTCCCTTTCCCTTTCTGCTATTAATCTAACGGCTACACTCTGCACCCGGCCAGCACTCAGGTTGTTCTTCATGCTGATTTTACGCCATAAGACAGGACTTAATTCAAAACCCACTATCCTGTCCAGCACCCTTCGAGCCTGCTGGGCATTTACAAGGTTCATATCCACTGTTCTTGGATTGCCCACAGCCTTTTGAATAGCTGGTTTAGTAATCTCGTGAAATACAATGCGTTTTGTGTTTTCGGGGTTTAATCCTAATACTTCGCATAAATGCCAGCTGATGGCTTCACCCTCCCGGTCCTCATCCGTAGCCAGCCACACTTCACCACTTTTCTTAGCTAATTGTTTCAGGTCATTTACCACCTTTCTTTTTTCTTCGGGAACTATATACCTGGGACGGAAGTTATTTTTTACATCTATGCCCATGTCATCCTTTTCAAGATCACGGATGTGGCCATAGCAACTCTTGACTTCAAAGTTGCTACCCAAAATCTTTTCAATTGTCTTAGCCTTTGCCGGAGACTCAACTATCAACAAATTCTTCGCCATATGCGCTTATTTCTGTTCAAATTTTATCCCAAAATCATGGGCCTGCGAACATGCAAGTATAAGGCAAAGAACATTAATTATTGAAAAACAAACTATAATTGCCAGAAAGCGGGTATCGTTTATTTTAGTAGATGAGCTATATTTTTACTGATCTTATCAGCCCATATTTTATATTCTTTAACAGAAAGATGCAGGCCATCTTTTGCTATAAGTGTTTTATCATCAGTTGCTTTTCTGGATTCATGGGTAATCTCAATGAATCCTGTTTTATATTGAACAGAAAGGGCTTTTCCTATATTATTGAATACATCTATTTCCCTGGCAATCTTTTCTTTATCTAATTGTTCGGAAAAAGGTGTGACACTATAATCTGGTATAGAAATGACAAAAACATGAGCTGGTTTTCCATTACTAAAGGCAATGGCTTTTTTTAATAATTCTTCAAACTCCATTTTATAAAGCATCACATCGCGTCCCCTATATTGATTGTTGACACCAACCAGAAGTGTTACGAAGTCATACTTGGGTAGTAAATAGCATTTTTTGATACCTTCCTCCAGTTCATCTGTTGTCCATCCTGTTTTTGCTATAATTTCCGGCGCATAAAAATTAAACCCTAACTGACGTAACAGGTAAACAGTTTGATAAGGATAACTTTCGTGGAGTGGCAATCCTTCGCCAATCGTGTAGGAATCACCTAATGCCAGATAAGAATAGTTTGAATGCATGCAATTCTAATTTATTGAACTTAGATCCCGGACCAGCCATAAACTTATAAGAACTCTAAAATGGCTTTTACTGAGTCCTTATCCCTATATATTCTTCTATGTCCCAATCCTTCAGAAATAATGAAATGGAAGTTTGAATAATTTTTTTCCATTAAAGGTGTTACATCTGAGAGTGGGGTCATTTCATCTTGCTTATCTTGCAAAAACAATACCTGTGCTTTAATATTCGTGGAGGCTCTAACAATAGAGTACCATTCTGCTGGCTTTCCACCGAGTTGGGACAAATAGTTATCAAATTCTTTCCTGACTTCATCATCCAATTTTAAAAACCTGAAAAAATGATCAACTGCTGTTTTTGTTTCCATGGCAGGTGCAATTAGTACCAATTTTATATTATGGTTATGCGGTAGGTCTTCAAGAAATAAGCTAATAGCTAGTCCGCCAAAAGAATGCGCCAAAAAAGCATCAATAGGGCCGTGGTCGTTATAAATTTGCCTGATCATATTTTTATAGATCAAAACATTCACTTCCTTCCCAGTACTCATGCCGTGAGCAGGAGCATCAAAAGCCAGCACTTCATACCCTTTTTGAATGAGAGGACCTACATACCTGTCAAAATTGACAACACTTGATTCAAAGCCATGAAGTATCAATATTTTTTGTGAAGCTGGATGATTCCACCGGTATCCCCTGATCCTGTAAGTGCCTAATGAAAATTCCAGACTTTCTGCTCGTTTAAAAGAAGCAGGAAGGGGTTTTGTATTCCTGTATTGTGGAGTGCAAAAAAGATGAAAGGCTGCTTTTGCTGCCTTTTTTTTAGAAACTGCTGAAAGAATCGCAAACTTTGTTCTTATGTATTTTATTAAGTAGTGTTTTGGCAAGGTCATTAAAGGAAAGCAATTTAATAGCCGAAGATCGATGTTATTGAGCAATTCATGATCCGGAACTCCATTTTAATATTTTAAGTTAACCCATAAACAAAATCACCTTTGCAATATCTTCGGACCCTAGATAGCATGGAAGATGGATATTGTATTAATAGGTACTGGAAATACAGCCACAGTATTAGGTCATAAGCTAAAATCTGCCGGTCACCGGATCATTCAGGTTTATGGCAGAAATTCCAGTGATGCCAGCAAATTGGCATATGAACTTGGCACAGAATCAACCAACTATTGGAATGTGGTCAATAAAGAAGCTGACCTTTATATCCTGGCGGTATCTGATATAGCAATTAGCGAGATCATCAGGGAATTGCATTTTCCTGATAAGATAGTTGTCCATACTGCTGCATCTGTTTCTAAATCAGTTTTGGAAGGATCCTCAGATCATTATGGTGTTTTTTACCCTTTGCAAAGTCTTAGAAAAGAAATTAAACCCTTTCCTGACATTCCGATGATCATTGATGCCAGCGACCCTTCAACTCTTGATCAATTGGAACAGTTGGCAATGAGCATTTCCTCTGATGTTATGATAGCAGATGATGAAAAGCGCAAGAAGATACACCTGGCTGCGGTATTTTGTAGCAATTTTGTGAACCATTTATATGCTTTGGCTGAGAGCTATTGTATCAGGGAGGGAATCGATTTCAAATTATTATCGCCTTTGATCTGGGAAACTGCACACAGGGTTGAAAATTTCAGTCCGGGACTCTCCCAAACAGGTCCTGCAGTGAGGAATGATTATACTACAATGGAAAATCACCTGAAAATGCTTGATGATTATCCGGAGATGAAAAAAATATATGCTATGCTCAGCCAAAGTATAAGCCTGGAGCAAAAGAGCTGATTCTATTTCTATGGGATAGGCGATTTGCCATCCTCATGTTTGTAAGGTGTTATCGGTATTATTTATATCTTTCATTTTTCTATTATGCCTAACTCTCCTCATAGTGTCAACGAATGGAAAGACCAGGATGACCCGGGCCATAATGTGCTGGCCCATTTTCATAACATCAACACTTTTGTTTTTGATGTAGATGGTGTGCTAACGGATGGATCCATATTACTACTGGAGAACGGACTCCAGGCCAGACAAATGAATATCAAAGATGGATTGGGTCTGCAAATGGCTGTAAAAAATGGTTACAAAGTAATTATTCTTTCAGGTGCAGCCTCTGAACCTGTAATCAATAGGTTCAGATATCTTGGAATTGAAGAGATACATTTAGGCGTTTCCGATAAATTATATTTCCTGGAACTATTCATTCAAAAAAATGGCTTACAATGGGACAAGGTTTTATATATGGGTGATGATTTGCCTGATGTGGAGGTTTTGAAAAGGGTTGGGCTTTCCTGTTGTCCAGTGGATGCTGCTGTAGAGGTAAAGCAAGTAAGTAAATATATATCACCTTTGAGAGGTGGTTATGGTTGCGTAAGAGATGTAATTGAAAAGGTGCTCAAATTGAATAACCACTGGAAATATTATCCAAATATTTCCTCAAGATAATTGCGGATGGTAGGTGCTTTCCTTAAATTGGTTCGATGGCCTAATCTTGTCTTTATTATATTGACCCAATTGCTTTTTTACTATTGTGTATATATTCCATTGTTTGGAATGAATGCATATATAAAACTCATTTGGCTGATCCTGGCTTCCGTTTTTATTGCAGCTGCGGGTTACATTATCAATGATTATTTTGATTTAAATATTGACCAGGTTAACAAACCGGAAAGGAATATATTCGTGCGTTCAGTAAATAGGCGCTGGGCTATTATTTGGCATTTTATATTTAATCTGATAGGTATTGTGGCCACATTGGTAGCTGTAGGCTTTAGTAAATGGTATTTGGTTTTAGCCAATGTAGTGGTAGTATTACTTCTTTGGTTTTATTCTACCTCTTTTAAACGGCAGGTTTTAATCGGTAATGTGGTTATTTCATTATTAACCGCCTGGACTGTACTGATTGTTTTTTTTGCCTATACGAATCCTCAGCATGCGTTTATGGCTGATCCTGCTTCGGTCAAATTTTTCAGGATTAGTTTTTTGTATGCCGGTTTTGCTTTTGTGATTTCCCTGGTCAGGGAAGCCGTTAAAGATATGGAGGATCTGGAGGGGGATGAGCGGTATGGATGCAAAACACTGCCCATCATTTTTGGTGTAAGAACTACCAAAATATATGCGCTTATCTGGGTGGTAGTGCTTACGGGAGCCTTGCTTATCCTGCAATTGTATATTCTACAGTTTGGTTGGTGGATAGCAGTATTGTATAGTGTTTTACTTGTGATATTACCTTTACTATATACTGTCAGCAAGCTAATAAAAGCTTCCACAATACCCGATTTTGCTTATTTGAGTCAGCTCACTAAGTGGATCATGTTCACCGGGATCGTATCAATGATCTTTTTCCGAATTTATTTTTAGTTTATGGCAAACATCATCCTGGCCTCTCAATCGCCTAGAAGAAAACAATTGCTGGAATGGGCAGAAATTGATTTCGATATCATAGTTGCTGACACTGATGAATCATATCCTAATGACCTGGATGCCAGCAATGTTGCTATTTATATTGCCATGCAAAAAACAGCAGTTGTTAAGCCAAGAGCAAATGATAAGATCATTATTGCAGCTGATACAATAGTTGTATTAAATAATGAAATCATTGGCAAACCCAGGGATAGGGAAGAAGCAATAGAAATCCTTGGCAAATTGAGTGGCAGCAAGCACCAGGTTATAACAGGTGTTTACATCTGGAATGAAAATACTGAACTCTCTTTTTCAGATTTGACTGATGTCGAATTTCATGAGCTGACCCCGTCCCAAATTGAATTCTATGTAGATAAATACAAGCCCTATGATAAAGCCGGGGCCTATGCTATACAGGAATGGATTGGAGTTGTTGGTATAAAAACTATAAGGGGGGATTTTTATAATGTAATGGGGCTGCCCGTTAGCAGGGTAGTAAAGGCCCTGGAAAAAATGAAATGAGCTTTACTTTTATATTGTTATTCTTTTAAATATTTTTAAGTTAGCAAAGCTTAACTGACTTAAATGGATAAATATATCCAGGCACCCCTTGCCTTTAAAAGAATAGACAGGTTAAATGAAAAATTGCTTCAATACCTCTGGCAGTTCCAATATTTTAATAAAATTGATCTTAGAACTTCTGCCGGGGAATTAATAGAAATATTATATCCGGGCAAGCTTAATACGAACCAGGGACCGGATTTCTTAGAAGCCCAGGTAAGGATTGGTGGCACTTTAATGGTTGGTTCGGTAGAGTTACATTTACGTACATCACAATGGATTGAGCATGGCCACCAGGGTGATGCTAATTATAAAAATGTAATTCTCCACGTAGTATTTGAAAATGATAAAGAAGAAGACCTGGATTTTCCTTTACCCATTGTTGAACTTCAATCCAGGATCTCAAATCTATTGATTGACCGGTATGCCTTACTTATGGATACGCAGGCATTTATTGCCTGTCATAATAATATAGCTGAAACTAAAGACATAGTTTGGATTTCCTGGAGGGAGCGATTATTGGCTGAAAGACTTTCGAGAAAGTCGGCTGTGGTATTTGATCTTTTAAAGGACAATTTGGCGCACTGGGAAGAAGTTTTTTGGTGGATGCTGGCCCGCAATTTTGGACTGAAAGTGAATGTAGAGGCCTTTGAAGCCATGGCCCGGTCAATATCAACAAGAATACTTGGCAGACACAAGAATCAAATTCACCAGGTAGAATCATTGTTGATGGGGCAGGCCGGTTTATTAAATGGAACATTTTCAGAAGAGTACCCCCGGCTGTTGCAAAGGGAATACAAATTCCTTCAAAAGAAGTACGATTTAAAACCTATACAGATACCCTTGTATTTTCATAGGATGAGGCCCGGTAACTTTCCAACTGTACGCTTGGCACAATTAGCTATGTTGATTCACAACTCAGCTCATTTGTTCTCTAAAATTTTAGAAACAGAAAAGGTGAAAGATATCACCAGATTGTTTGAGATCACTGCCAATGATTATTGGCATTATCATTACAAATTTGATGCACCATCAGCATTTAAGCAAAAAGTGCTGGGAACAACCATGATTGATAACCTTGTTATCAATACAATAGTACCCGTTCTATTTGCTTACGGACTTCACCATAAAGATGAACGCTTTAAACTTAAAGCCTTAGAATGGCTGGAACAAACGAGAGCAGAAAAAAACAATATAACCAGAGGATATTCGGCCCTGGGATTGGCAAATTACACGGCCTATGAATCACAGGCATACATTGAGTTAAAGACACAATATTGCGACCAGCGCAACTGTTTAAAATGCTCTGTTGGAAATGCAATCCTAAAAGGCTGATTTTACATCACGCCGCGGCATTTTTTATAACGTCCGCTGGCTGCTTCTGAAGGAGTAACAGAACGGGCACAGGAAACAAACAGGATTGCAATCAGGCAAAAGATTATTAATCGGAATTTCATAGGATTAATTTTAAACAAAGCTAATAGGGGCTTTATTTAAAACTAAATAAAACTCCATGTTTATCTACCTGGTAAAAATACCTGCAGTAAAGGGGTTTTTCTATTATGGAGATATGTTCAGATGATCCTACACCATTTAATTCCATAATCCCCAATCAATATTCACTTCAATATCCGGGTGAAGGCTTTTTTGGACAGGGCAATTGATCCCAGTATTTTTAAGTATTGCTTTGGTTTTATCATCAATATGATGCAGTTTTTCCGGAAAATGAAAAACCAGGTTTATTCCGGCCACGCGCCTGGGTTCAGGCTTCATGATCTTTTCTACTTCCACTTTTACGTTATCAAGATCAAGTCCCATAGTCCTTGCTTTAATTCCCATAACGGTGATCATGCATGTTCCCAATGAAGTAGCCATAAGGTCCGTTGGAGAAAATCTTTCACCCTTTCCCTGGTTATCCAGGGGGTCATCTGTTTCAAAGTTTGACCCTGAGCCAAGGTGGGTACAAGTGGTTCTTAATGCTCCTTCATAAACAACGGTTGACGTCATACTTTTTTGCCTAAATTTACGTTGTACAACCTAACATATTCTATCTCAGTGAAAAAAGTAACTCTGTTTTTAATTCTATTAATAAGTGGTGTATCCGTAATGGCCCAGGATTCAACAAGCCGGAATAATAATGATGAATCATCTAAGGAAGAAAAGCGCCAGCGTACCAATACTATGATGAAGCAGGAAGAAGAAGGCAACCTGGATTATGTAAAGCAAAATGGTTTTGGTATTCAGCTCCGCACTAATGGATATGGGATTTTCTTTGAGGTAGGCCGGAGAAAGACCCCTCGTTTCACAAATACTTACAGCATTGAGCTCACCGAGATCAAGCACCCCAAAGAAGAGAAAACCGGGGGTAATTTCTTTTCAAACCCTTTCATATATGGTAAGATCAACAATTTTTACCAATTAAACCTGGGTTTTGGAAAGCAATATATTTTTGGTCAGAAAGGTAATAAAAACGGAGTGGCTGTTATAGGTCTGGCACAGGGAGGTCTATCACTTGGGTTATTAAAGCCCTATTATATCACCACAAATACCAGTGGTTCAGACGAAACCATTAAATATACTCCAGAGGATAGCCTTGTTTTTCTTACCTATAATAACCAGAATTCAGGAGCAGGGTTTACAAAGGGATGGGGAGAATTAAAGTTAAAACCTGGTGCTTATATTAAGACCGCATTAAGGTTTGACTTTGGGCGCTTCAACGAATCGGTGAGTGCTATAGAGATTGGAATGAGCCTGAATGCTTACGCTGATAAGGTTTCAATAATGGCGCCTGTGACATTGGATGGTAAAGCAGCCGGTGCACAACGTTTCTTCTACCAGGGACACATTGCCTTTGTTTTCGGCCGCCGCAAATAGTATATAGGCACGCCCGGATATTTATGATGATTTTCAGGAGATTATTAGGAAATTTGCCATTTTCGGGCTTATCCTATTTATTAAATTGAATTGATTGAAATGATCGAACTTCCTATAGCACCTCAATCCGACATCCCCAAAAGATCTAAACCTGATTGGCTGAGGGTAAAGCTTCCAATTGGAGAAAGTTATAAGCATGTCAGAGGATTGGTGGATGCACATAAACTTCATACTATTTGCGAAAGTGGCAACTGTCCAAATATGGGTGAATGCTGGGGGGCGGGAACAGCCACTTTTATGATCCTTGGAAATATTTGCACACGTAGTTGTGGTTTTTGTGCGGTTGCTACAGGCAGGCCCCTGCCTGTGGATTGGGATGAACCTCAACGCGTAGCAGAAGCTATCCATTTAATGAAGATCAAACATGCGGTAATAACTTCTGTGGACCGGGATGAGTTGAAGGATGGTGGGTCCGTGATATGGTATAATACCATTCATGCAGTTAAAGCCCTCAATCCTGGTACAACACTGGAAACTTTAATCCCTGATTTCAAAGGGGAAAAGGAAAATATACAGAGGATCATAGATGCAGCGCCTGAAGTAGTATCACATAATATTGAAACGGTTGAAAGATTGAGCCGACAGGTCCGTATCCAGGCAAAATACTGGCGCAGTATGGAAGTGATCAAAACTCTTAAAGAGGGTGGAGTCAGAACCAAAAGCGGGATCATGTTAGGTCTGGGAGAAAAAAAGGAAGAAGTGTTGCAAACATTACAAGACCTGGCTAATGCAGGTTGTGATGTGGTAACTATCGGACAGTACTTACAACCTACCAAAAAACATTTGCCTGTCCATCGTTTTGTGCACCCGGATGAGTTTGCCGAATACCGCGAAGCAGGATATCAAATGGGCTTGGATTATGTGGAGAGTGGTCCTTTGGTACGATCTTCTTATCATAGTGAGAAACATGTGATTCCCGGGTGGGGTAGAAATGCCTGGGCCAATGAAAAGGCTATAACTGGATAGAAATCTTAAGCATGCATAAAAGTAAAATCCCCCTGACTGTAAGGTCCAGGGGGATTTTACTTTTATGCAATTTATTCATTTCATTCTCTCATCTCCCAAACCAGGGCGCTGGCACCAAGTATAGCCGCATCAGCTTCCTGCAATTCACTAAAGACAAGTTTCACCTTATTTTGAAATATAGGAAGGAGATTCTTTTCCATATGTTCCCTTGTTGGATTCATGATCAAATCCCCGGCTTTAATAACGCCGCCAAACAAGACGATGGCTTCGGGGGAAGAAAACATGATAAAGTTGGCAAGAGATTCACCTAAAATCTGGCCCGTGAAGCGGTACACTTCCTGGGCAGTTTCATCACCCTGCAGGGCTAAATCGCAGACCAGTTTGGAGTTTATGTCTTCCGGTTTGTATTTTGCCAGCATGCTGTTACTATTCTTCTCCAGTAGTTCCCTGGCAGTTATGGCAATACCTGTTGCGGAACAATAGGCTTCAAGGGAGCCATCCAATTTAGTGGACCAATGCTTTCTACCCCCATGACGGATAATGGTATGACCCAATTCGCCTGCGAATCCATCATGACCATATATCAGTTGGCCGTTAGCCACAATGCCACTTCCTACACCTGTACCAAGCGTAATCATAATAAAGTCGCGCATACCCCGCGCTGCACCATAGTTCATTTCGCCTACCGCTGCGGCATTAGCATCATTAGTTAAAGAGCAGGGAAGTCCAAACTTGTTATTTACAAGTTTGGTCAGTGGAATGATACCTTTCCAATGCAAATTGGGAGCATAATCAATAGTTCCTGTATAGTAGTTGCCATTGGGGGCACCAATACCAATGCCTTTCATCTTTCCTTCATCGGCGTGTTTTTCAATGATAGGCGAAAGGGTATCATACAGGGCATTGATATATTCTTCAATTTCCTGATAAGCGTCTGTTCTTAATTCACCTTTTTCTATGATATCGCCCCTGTGATTAACAATACCATATTTTGTATTTGTACCACCAATATCTATTCCTATGGCAAATTCATTAGATAAATCGATCATCCTTATTATTTTTTATCAGTTACGTCTAAAGCACCTTCTGGCGAGGTTTCTAATGGTTGAAGATCTTCATTGGCGGTACCTTCATAATCAATACCCTGGCGTTTTAAAATCCCCCGTACTATGAAGGCAAAGAAGGCAAGGTACGCAAAACAAATTACAGGTACCCAGTAGGACTGATGAATGCCATAACCAACTACGTCTGATTTTGTCTGAATATAGTCTGCCAGTTTACCCTGGATAGGAGGGATGATACCACCGCCCAGGATCATCATGATCAGGAATGCAGAACCTTGTGTTTGGTATTTACCTAAGCCTAAAATAGACAGGTTAAAAATGGAAGGCCACATAATTGAACAGAACAAGCCACCGCTAAGGAAAGCATAGATAGCCAGGTTTCCTTTTGATAACAAGCCAATGATCATTGCCAGTAATCCAAGGCTGGCAAAAATGAGTAATGTTCTGGCAGGTTTGTCTTTACTTACATAAAAGGCCGCCATTTGAATTAAAACACAAACTATGTAGTAAAGTAATGGTTTCACATCATATTGGGAAATGGCAATAACGCCAATGACAATACCAAAAGCTACCAATGGAACCAATAACATCATCAGTTGCCTGGTAGAACGTTTCAACTCAAACGCAGAAATGGCACCTGTCCATCTTCCTATCATGAGGCTTCCCCAATACATGGAAACGAAAGGAGCTACCTGCGAAGATGAGTAACCGCCGAAATCGGGTTGTTTTAAGAGTTCTCCCATATTACTCACTATTGACACCTCAACTCCCACATATACAAAGATTCCCAGCATTCCCAGTACCAGTTGAGGATATTTCATAGCGCCCCAGCCTTCAGGGCTTTTGGTGGCCCTCCAGTTAGATATCAAAAGTCCCAGGACCACTACAGCTAATGCGCCAAAAAGCCATTTCATACGGTAGGTCTCCAATCCATGCCTTTCAGCTTCGGTTAAAGTTGCCGGATCTGTTTGATAACTATGGAAAACAGGGACAAACATGATAATCAACAAACCTGTCATGATCAACAAGGAATACAGGGCTTTGTTGGCTTTTTCGGTTTTTTCTGTTGAAATTCCTGATGGAACTTTTTTAGAGAAAAAGAATAATGCAGCCGCAGCCACGAACAGTGCACCTACGCCGGCATAAAGTATGATTACTTTGCTTAGGCTTAAGGACTGTATCTTTTCATCAGTTAAAGCAGCCGTAGTTCCAAATAAGGCGAAAGCTACTACCAATGGTCCGATCATGGTTCCGAAAGAATTTACCCCACCACCAAGATTTACCCTGCTGGTACCTGTAGAAGGATCTCCAAGCGCAATGGCAAATGGTTGTGCCGCTGTTTGCTGCAATGAAAACCCAAGTGCCACCACAAACAGTCCGAAAAGCATACCAGCAAAAGCATTAGCATTTACAGCAATGATCATGGCAACTGCCCCCAAAGCCGAAAAAAGCAATCCATAAACAATGCTTTTTTTGAAACCCCACTTAGCCACCAGGTCATTGCCACCAAAGGCACCATATGCAAACAATATTAACGCGCCAATGTAATAAGCAGTGTAAAAAGCAAAGTCTACTAACTGGCTTTGAAACTGGTCAAGTTGAAAGTAGTGCTTACAGAACGGAATAAAAACACTGTTTCCTGCCGCAATAAAACCCCAGAAAAAGAAAACGGTAACGAGTGTGCTTAAAGCACCGTAGTTAGTGGGAATGCCTTGTCCTTGTGATGCTTGAGGAACATTCCTATTCGGTCCCATCGATGTTGCCATACAGATTTTGGTTTTTTAGAAGGGTTGAAAATAATAAGTTTAAGTGATAGAAAAATTGAGTTGGGTGAATATCTTGAAAAAGATTTTATCTACCTTCAATCAGGATGTAATAGAAATATGGAAATAATTCATGTATCAGCGGAATGTTATCCCGTAGCAAAGGCAGGCGGATTAGGAGATGTAGTTGGCGCTTTACCAAAATACCAATCAAAATTAGGGCACCTGGCAAAAGTGGTGATGCCTATGTATAGAACCAAGTTCCTGGTCAATAATGAATGGGACCTGGTTCATGAAGGAGGGCAACAAATCGGTTCTCATCAATTCAACTATGCTGTTATAAAGGAAAAGACCAATAAGCTTGGTTTTGATCTATACCTGGTTGATATATACGGTCTTCTTGACCGCGAAAAGATTTATGGCTATGATGATGATACTGACAGATTTGTAGCATTCCAGGTGGCGGTTACAGATTGGATCAGTAAATGGACACATAAACCGGATGTGGTACATTGCCATGATCATCATACGGGCCTTATTCCTTTTTTCTTTAAATACGCCTACCAATTCAATTCTCTTTCGGATGTTCCCACCGTTTTTACCATTCATAATGGCGAATACCAGGGTCAGTTTGGATGGGAAAGATCATATTTACTACCTTCTTACGATACTTATAAATGGGGTTTCCTGGATTGGAATGATGCGATCAATCCATTTGCCTCTGCTGTTAAATGTTCCTGGAAAGTTACTACCGTCAGTCCCAGTTATTTGGATGAATTAAAATATTCCGCCAGCGGAGCTGAAATGCTGATGCAATACGAGCAGGGTAAATGTGTAGGGATCTTAAATGGTATAGATACAGAAGTGTGGAATCCTGCAACTGACGAACTATTGGTTAAAAACTTTGATGCACATGATGTAAAAGAGGGTAAGAAAAGGAACAAAAAAGAACTAGCCAACCGTTTTGGACTGGATGCCGATAAACCTCTTATTGCCTTCATTGGGCGCCTGGTTGGCGAGAAGGCAGCAGATATATTGCCTGATGCTATCCGGAATTCTATATACCAGCATCATGGCGCAGTCAATTTTTTAATACTTGGATCTGGTGACACCCACGTAGAAGCAAGACTGGAGGACACCAAACATCAATTGGGTGGCTTTGTGGGTACCTATATTGGTTACAATGAAGCCTTGAGTCATTTAATATATGCTGGTGCAGATTTTTTATTGATGCCGAGTCGTGTAGAGCCGTGTGGATTAAACCAGATGTATGCTTTAAGGTATGGTACCGTGCCTATGGTGAGAAGTACAGGCGGGCTGAAAGATACAGTTCGGGATTTTGGCGAATGGCAGGGATTTGGTATTCGTTTTAATAATGCCGATGTTAACGATGTTACCTATTCGGTTGGAAGGGCTATTGACCTGTATTATAACAAGAAAGACCTGTATAACTGGATGCGGAGCTATATGATGAACCTGGATCATTCCTGGGATGCATCGGCAGAGGATTATATAAGGTTGTATCAATCTTTATAATGCCTGGCTGGTTTGATATAAAAGTATCCAGATATCTTTTACAGGGTCCGGGATAAAAACATTTTAGTGGCTTCCTGTGATAATGACCAACAGTATTTATTAATTTCATTAGAAGAATTTTTACATAAAAAGAAGATTTATGAGCAAGCAAATGTTATCTGTTATTTTGGGAGGCGGTGCAGGAACCCGATTGTTTCCATTGACAGCCAGTCGATCTAAACCTGCTGTTCCAATTGCGGGAAAATACAGGTTGGTTGATATTCCAATTTCAAATTGCTTGAATTCGGGCATTACGAGAATGTTTGTGTTAACCATGTACAATTCTGCATCGTTAAACAGGCATATAAAAAACACCTATCATTTCAGTGCATTTAGTTCTGCATTTGTAGATATCCTCGCTGCAGAACAAACCCCGGATAACCCTACCTGGTTTCAAGGAACAGCCGATGCTGTAAGACAGGGCTTGCGGCATATAGCTCCCTTTGATAGTGAGTATATCCTGATACTTTCCGGTGACCAGCTCTACCAGATTGATTTCCAGGAAATGCTTTTTAATCACAAGGAAAAAGGAGCAGATATTACTATCGCCACTATACCGGTTACTGAAAAGGAAGCTTCTGAATTCGGTATATTAAAAACAGAGGAAGGCATGATCACCTCTTTTATCGAAAAGCCAAAATCAGGTTTGGAGGATTGGGTGAGTGATACCGGTGATGAAATGCGGGCGAAAGGAAAAGTCTACCTGGCCTCTATGGGTATTTACATTTTTAACCGACACCTGTTATTTGATCTGTTGCAAAATGAAAATAAGGATGCAGCTGATTTCGGAAAAGAGATCATTCCTCAATCTATCAATAAATATAAAGTAGCCAGTTATCAATATGAAGGCTATTGGGAGGATATTGGAAACATTCCCGCATTTTTCCATGCCAATATTGGGTTAACTAAAGACATCCCGGAATTCAATTTGTTTGATAATAACAAAACCATTTATACCCGCGCCCGTATGTTGCCGCCAGCCAAGGTTAGCGGTACAAGGCTTGATCACAGCATTATAGCCGATGGATGTATTATTAATGCTGCACATATCGAAAATTCGGTCATTGGCATCAGGTCCCGGATCGGAAATGATTCTAACCTGACAGATGTATATATTATGGGTAGCGATTATTATGAAACGCTGGAAGATATTGCCCTGGACTTACAACACGGTATTCCTCAATTAGGTGTCGGATCAAGATGCCAGATAGAAAATGCCATCATCGATAAGAATTGTCGTATTGGAGACGATGTACGCATAATTGGTGGGTCTCATATTGAAGACGGGGACTCTCCATTATATACTGTAAAAGATGGTATTGTAGTATTGAAGAAAGGTGCGGTATTGCCCAATGGGTACACAATAGGAGTGTAAAAAAAGAAACTAGGCTTATAAATGGAAATGTGTAATTAAAACACATTATTACACATTTCCTTACTAACTTTCGCAATCAAATCTAATGATTGCTTATGGCTATACAGTCCTCTACAGCTTTGCAGGAAGGTAAATATCCCAAACCCAAACTCTCTGTTTTACAGATCTTTACCATGAGTTTCGGTTTTCTTGGCATTCAGTTTGGCTTTGCACTTCAAAATGGAAACACCAGCAGGATACTTCGGTCATTTGGTGCAGATGTTGACCAATTACCAATGTTCTGGATCGTAGCTCCACTGGTGGGCATGATCGTACAACCCTTGATCGGGCATTATAGCGATCGTACCTGGAACAAGCTCGGACGAAGAAAGCCCTATTTCTTAACCGGGGCTATATTATCCTCGCTGGCTCTTATATTTTTACCCAATTCCGCTTCTTTATCTGCAGTCATACCCGCTCTATGGATTGGGGCTGGAATGGTAATGGTGATGGATGCATCTTTTAATGTGGCCATGGAACCATTCAGGGCGCTGGTTGCAGATAATTTGCCTGATAGCCAGCGGACAATGGGTTTTAGTATACAAACCTTTTTAATAGGACTTGGAGCCGTAGTAGGTTCTGCCTTACCCGAACTTCTGGCAAATGCCGGTGTAAGTATGGAAGCTGGGGCTGATGGAGTAGCCAATAATATCAAATATGCATTTTATATTGGTGCAGCTGTATTTATTATCGCCATCCTCATTACAGTTTTCTTTAGTAAAGAGTATGCACCTCGTGAATATGAAAAATACCACGGGAAGCCAGTTGTATCAGAAAAGCATGGAATAAGGGAGATTTTATCTGATTTTGGCAAAATGCCTAAGACCATGAAACAATTGGGATTGGTGCAGTTCTTCAGTTGGTTTGCCCTTTTTAGTATGTGGGTATTTACTACGGATGCCGTAGCTACTCATATTTATGGTCTTACTGGAGATTATTCCAAATCAATTCAATATAATGAGGCGGGTAATAAAGTGGGGTCTGCATTTGGCGTTTACAACTTTATTGCCATGATCTATGCATTGTTTTTACCGGTAGTGGCCAGGTATATTGGCCGTAAACTCACGCATTCTGTGTCACTTATAGCCGGCGGTATAGGACTAATATCGATTTATTTTATAAAAGACCCGGCCATGCTAAAATATTCCATGGTAGGTGTGGGCCTGGCGTGGGCAAGTATTCTCGCCATGCCCTATGTGATCCTTTCCAGTTCTATCCCTGCTGGAAAACTTGGTATTTACATGGGCATATTCAACTTCTTTATTACGCTGCCACAAATAATTAATGGCTTATTTGGAGGTTGGATTGTAAAACATTTGTATGGCAATCAACCAATTTATGCTATCGTACTCGCAGGCATATTCATGATCTGCGCTGCCATCAGTGTTATATATGTATATGATCCAGCCTCTAAAACAATCAAAGAAGAAATAGCATTGCCAAATGAAACGCTTGAAAATATTTAATACTGTAGTTGTTCTATTCTTTGTTCTCTCTAAGCTCAATGCGCAAGAAATTGAAGTGTATCCTTCCCATTGGTGGGTAGGAATGAAGGAACCTAAACTTCAACTGATGCTTCATGGAAATGACATTGCTACTGGTAATTATTCTATAAGTTATCCTGGAGTTCGGCTTGTAAAGGTTTATAAGGTGGAGAATAAAAATTATGTATTCCTCGACCTTATGATCTTCTCTTCCGCAAAACCCGGAAAGATTGGCATCAAAAGGGAAAACGGGACCATTGTTCCTTTTGAGTTAAAGACACGAAGAAGTGGAAAAGGAGCCCAATTCGCCCAGGGCATCACCTCACAGGACCTGGTGTATCTTATTATGCCTGACCGTTTTGCTAATGGTGATTACAGCAATGACAAGATCGCCGGCTTGAGAGATCAATCCCTGAATCGTGATTCCATGTATCACAGGCATGGAGGTGATATCCAGGGTGTGATTCAGCATCTTGATTATTTAAAGGATCTGGGAGTAACCAGTGTATGGATGACCCCTGTTATGGAAAATGATATGCCTAACCGTACAGAACATGGTTATGCCATCACTAATTATTACAGGGTTGATCCAAGACATGGAGGTAATGAAGCTTATAAAAAACTAAGTGATGAATTACACAAACGAGGCATGAAACTGATCCAGGATGCTGTTTACAACCATTCGGGATTGCAAAACTTTTTCATTCGTGATATGCCCATGAAGGACTGGGTGCACCAATGGCCTTCCTATACAGGAACCAACTATAAAGATCAGCCTTTAATGGATATTCATGCTGCAAAATCGGATCAAACAAGGATGTCCGATGGCTGGTTTACCCCTCAAATGCCAGATTTGAACCAATCCAATCCTTATGTAGCCAATTACCTGATCCAAAATGCTATTTGGAGCGTAGAAGAATTTGGAGTGGATGGATGGAGAATAGATACCTATATCTATAACGACCTGGATTTCATGAACCGCTGCAACAAGGCCTTGATAGATGAATACCCTAAGATGACCATGTTTGGCGAAACCTGGGTTCATGGCGTATTGAACCAGGCTTATTTCACCAGAAATAACCTGGCCAATCTTCAATTTAAAAGTAATCTGCCGTCAGTAACAGATTTTCAAACCAACATGTATGGTATCAATCCTGCACTTACACAAAACTTTGGCTGGACAGAAGGGGTCAATAAGCTTTATCAGACACTGGCTAATGATTTTGTATATAAAGACCCCATGATGAACGTGGTGTTCCTTGATAACCACGACATGACACGTTTCCTTTCCCAGGTAGGTGAAGATATTGATAAACTCAAAGTTGGAATAGGCTGGTTATTAACCACCAGGGGTATACCCCAGTTGTATTA